>JANQGP010000300.1 GCA_028277265.1 Woeseiaceae bacterium
CGTGATCGCCCCGTCTGGCTGCGCCGCGTCGACGGTCATGCGGGCTGGGCGAACAGCGCCGCGATGCGCATGGCCGGCATATCGGCCGATACCGCGGACCCCGTCGGCGGCAAGATTTTGCGCGACGGCAACGGCCATGCCACCGGCATCTTCATCGACAAGGCGATGGACCTGATCGAGGCGCGGGTGCCGAAGCCGGACAGGGACGAGGCCAGGGCCGCGATCGGCGCAGCCGTCGAGACGTTGCTGTCCGAAGGCATGACGAGCGTTCACGATGCCGGCATCGACATCACGACGGCCGAAATCTACCTGTCGATGGCCGACGACGGCGAACTCGGCATGCGCGTCTACGCGATGACGGGCGGCGCCGGCGACGTCCTGGATGCGATCGGCGAGCCCATCGTGGCTTACGGCAAGGATCACCTCGACATCGCGTCGGTCAAGCTTTTCAGCGACGGCGCCCTGGGCAGCCGCGGGGCGGCAATGATCCAGCCGTATTCCGACGATCCGGAAAATCGCGGACTGCCGTTCTGGGCGCAGGGCGAACTCGACGCGATGGTCGAAAAAGCCAACGACATGGGATTCCAGGTCGGCATTCATGCGATCGGCGACTTCGCCAATCGTATGGCGCTCGACGCATTCGAACGCGTCCAGGGCGGTAAGCCGTCGCCATTGCGCAATCGCATCGAGCACGCCCAGATCGTTGCACTCGAAGACATTCCCCGTTTCGCCGAGCTGGGTGTGATCGCATCGATACAGGCGACGCACGCGACGAGCGACAAGAACATGGCCGAGGATCGCGTCGGCCCCGACCGAATCCGCGGCGGCTATGCCTGGCGGCGACTGCTCGATTCGGGGGCGATCATCGCGAACGGCTCCGACTTCCCGGTGGAATTGTCCAACCCGTTTCACGGACTCTACGCGTCGGTGACCCGGCAGGATCGTGGCGGCGAGCCTGCCGGCGGCTGGTACGCCGACCAGGCGCTGACACGGGCCGAAGCCTTGCACTCGTTTACCCTCGCCGCCGCGTACGCGGCGCACCAGGAAACGCGGCTGGGCAGCCTCGAGCCCGGTAAATGGGCGGACTTCATCATCATCGATCGCGACTATTTCGAAGTGCCGGCCGATGAAATCGACGACATCGTCGTTCTCGAAACCTGGGTTGCGGGGAAAAGGGTTTTCGCGAGGGAGTCACGGCAGTGATCGTCGAGCAGATATGGACCGGCAATGCTTACCGCAACTTCAATTATCTCGTTGCCTGCCCCGAAACGGGCGACGCGCTCGCGGTCGATCCGCTGGACTTCAAGAAGTGCCTGAACGTCGCGGATGAACGCGGGTGGACGATTACGCAGATCCTCAATACGCACGAGCATGCCGATCACATCGGTGGAAACAGCGGTGTCGTCAGGGCGACGGGCGCGAGGATCATCGCGCATCGCGACGCCGGAAAGCGGATTCCGAACTTGGATCGCGGCGTCGGTGCCGGCGACGTCATCACGGTCGGCAAGACGGTCGAGCTCGAATGCCTCGACACACCGGGGCACACGATGTGCCACATCTGCCTGTTGTCACGTACCGACCAGCCGGCCCTGTTCAGTGGCGACACGCTGTTCAATGCCGGCGCCGGCAACTGCCACAACGGCGGACACCCTGAGGAGCTTTTCGAGACGTTCAGCCGGCAGCTCGAGCAACTCGGCGAGGACACGCTGCTCTACCCGGGCCACGACTACCTGGTCAACAACCTGGCTTTCACGCTCGACCGCGAGCCCGACAATGCCGCGGCGCAGGACATGCTCGAGCAGTATCGGGACCAGGACCCGGCGGACGCGCTGGTCACGACGCTGGCCATGGAACGCGAGACGAACACGTTCTTCCGGCTCGACAGCCCGTCGGTCATCGCACGGCTGGTGGAAGAGTTCCCGGATATCGGCGACAACCCGGCGCCGAAGACCGTATTCCTCAAGCTGCGGGAATTGCGCAACAGCTGGTAGTCCTCAAATCGGAATCCCGGCAACGACCCTTTGGAGTTCGTCGACGTCGGCATCGGGCCGCGCGGCCAGCCACAGCCCGTAGAGCGCGCGGTATTGCCGGCGGTACCCGGCAAGCTCATGCAGCCAACGCGCACCGTCGCTACCGAAGTACGCAACGAGAAGGCGCAATGCCGATTCGTCGGGCAAATCGTGGTGCTCAACGACCGTCGCCAGGTCGAACATGGGATCGTTGTCGCAGGCATACTCCCAGTCGAGGAACATGATGCCGGGCGTTGCAATGATGTTCGCGGCGACGAGGTCATTGTGGCAACAGCGCGGGTTCCGGGGCTGCCGCATCGATTCGATGAGCCGTCTGCACCGAGCCGCGAGTTCAGGATACCGGCCTTCGATCTGCGCCGCGTAGCCGCGCGCCGCAGCGGGCGCATCGAACGCCCTCCCGGTCAACGGCAACGCGTGGAGCCGCCGCAACGCGGCCGCGAGGCGCTCGATGTTGTCGCCGGTCTCCAGCGAGGCGGACTCCCATACCGTGCCTTCGACGTACTCGGTCATCAACGTGACCTCGTCTGCGTAGAGCACGACGTTGGCAAGGCCGCTTGCGGCCGCTCGTGTTTGTACGTCTGCCTCCTCGAGGCGCGAACCGTGCGGCGGATCGCGGACCTCGTCGTCGATCTTCAGGACCGCACGCTTGCCGTCCTTCTCAACCAGCCACGACCGATTTGTCAGCCCGCCAGGCAATTCCCGTAGCGTTGCGCCCCGCCAGCCCGGCACCTTTCGAAGCGCACTGTCGGCGAGGTGCTGCATCATGCGACTTGCTGGCGCATCGAACGCGTCCAGCTGATGATGCCGAACGGGATCAGGACGATGTAGAAGACAAACAGTCCTGCCGTCCACTTCAAGTCACGCGACCAGTACAGAAAGACGTATACGGCGTCGATGACGAGCCAGTACCACCAGTTCTCGAGTACTTTTCGCGCGACGAGGAACGTCGCCCAGACCGCGGCGCACGTCGTTGCCGCATCGAGGTACGGAAAAGCGGCATCGGTGCGCGTAGCAAGGAGATGGCCGTTTCCGTAGGCGATCGCGGCGATGATCGCCAGCGCCGTCGCATGCGTCGCGACGGGCCATCGCACGACAGGCTTCTCATCGCCGTTACTACGGCCGGATGTCCACACGTACCAGCCGTAGACCGCCATTCCGAAGTAGAAGGCCTGAAGCGCCATGTCCATGTAGAGCTTCGCTGCGAACGTGAGCCACACGTAGCATGCCGTACTGACGCCGGCGCAGAACCAGCACCAGATGTTCTCGCGAATGACGAGCAAGAGGTAGCCGATCGCCATTGCGATCGCAAAAAGCTCCAGCGGATTCACTGACCGGGATTGTTGAACATCTTCATGACAAACACGCCTTTCGGAATCCGTTCGAACGTCGTGCCGATCTCCTGCCTGAGGGCATCCATCACGACATCGAAGTCGCCGACGACCTGCGTGCTCATCGCGTTCGTCCATATTTCGAGGCCATCGTGAGCATTGAGCCGGTCGATCACGTCCTTGATCGGGGGAACGAAATCCGCATCGAGCGGGTAGAGGCTGATATCGACGGCGACCTTCATCAGTCAAATCTCCTTTCAATGGTGACGCCAAGCTGGCGAGGATCGCCAAGGCGCGTGTAGAGCGTATCCGGGAAGTCGGGCGGCTCGTTGCCGAAATAGAATCCGCGAACCGCGTAATCCTTATCGGTCAGGTTTCGCCCCCACACATGCACGACCCAATTCTCGCCCTCGAAGCCGGCACGGGCGTGCAGCAGTTCATAGGACTGCGACACCTGGTTGTGGCTGACGTCGAAATAGAACTCGTCACGCGCTGTCGCGTCGATACGCGCGAAGAAGCCCTGCGCGGTGCGCCATATCGCCCCGGCGGCGAGCGTATAGCGCGGCGCGTGCGCCTGGTTGCGGTTTCGCAGCGACGGGAACTCTGCAACGGACCCGTCGAATCCGCCGTACAGCAGGCCGATGTTCGCATACAGCTCGACGGTATCCGTCGCGAACCAGCGAAGGTCGGTCTCGACACCGAAATTTCGCGCCCCGTCGACATTGACCGTCGCGAATCCGAAAGACGCCGGATCGTTCGGCACGAGCTGGAACGAGGATCGCACCTGCTGGTCTTGCCGCCAGGAGTGGAACGCGGCCGCATTGATGGCCAGCGCGTCATCCAGGATTGCCGATTTCAGGCCCACCTCGACCGTCCACATTGCTTCGTCGCCGAAGGAACGCCGGTTGTCCGGCACGACGCCGAGATTGAATCCGCCGGCCTTGTAGCCGCGAGAGACCGCAACGAAACCCGTCACGTCTGCAGTGAAATCGTGGCTGATGCTGAGTTCGCCGCCCCACAGGGAATCGGTTGGTCCCGAATCGAAACCGTCCGAGTCGGAATAGTCGGTGGTGCGATGTTCGACGCGGAGCCCGGTCGTCACACGTGTCCTGTCCCCGAGATCGCGGTTGTATTGACCGAACAACGCAACGTTGGTGGACTCGTACTCGCTGTCGAACGGGGTGTCGACACTGTCGGCGAAACCGGAACCCGGATCGAAGTAGTCGCCCCGGTTCAGTGTCGCGAGGTCTTCGCGCAGGTGGAGCGCGTAAATTCCGAACAACCAGTTGTCGGTCGTGTAGCGAAACTCCTGGCTGACGGTGTCACGCTCACGGTCGCTGGTCGTGATGAAGTCGTACAGAACCGGCGCCCAGCTATCGTCATTGCCCCAGTCGGCATCGAAGCCGTAGTCGATCTCCGAGGTGGCGAACGACGTTATCGAGGTCAGTGAACCCGGGCCGAGCGAACCACGATCGAAACGCAGCGACGCGCCGAGGCTTTCCTGCGCATCCCTGCCCGGCTTGTCCGACAGCATCGTGTACGAGTTGTCGAGCGCGAAGGCATCGTAGCCGTTGTCGATATCGACGTGTATCAACGACAGGCGACCCGACCAGTCGGCGCCTGGATCGAACGCAAGCCCGAGGCGCACTGTCGTCTCATCCCGGCCATTGGTGTCGTCGCGCCCCAGGAACGGGTTATCGCGAAAGCCGTTGCTTTCGTGATCGTGAGCGCTTACGCGAAACAGGACGTGCTCGTTCCCGTCCAGGCTGCCACCGAACGCGAGG
>JANQGP010000221.1 GCA_028277265.1 Woeseiaceae bacterium
TATAAACTATATTTTATGGACATACCGGCGCTTGTCAAGATTACCTCGCGAGCCTGGTGCCTGGACATTCTGGCATTGATGCATTCGGGGACACCGGGCAGGCAGGCGCCGCTGCTGGCGGCATCGGGCGCGGGGCGCACCGCGTTTGGTCAGAGTCTGAGCCATTTGCTCGAGGCTCAGTTGTTGGAGAGAAATCCGGGCCACGGGCATCCGCTGCGACCCGAGTATCGTTTGACGCCGAAGGGCGCCGATGCTGCACGTATCGCCTACAGGATCAGACAGGTGATTTCCGATCCGACAGATTGCCATATGCTGCGACGGGTCTGGACGGTTCCCGTGTTGGTCGTCAGTCAGCAGCCTCGGCATTTCACGGAAATCAAGACGGCGCTGGAGCCGATTACCGATCGGGCGTTATCGCAATCGCTCAAGCAATTGCGAACGCAACGTTGGCTTGAGCGCACGGTCGACACAGAACGTTTGCCACCTCGATCGCTGTACCGAGCATCAGGGGTTGGTGCCCAGATTGGGGCGGCGGTGAATCCAGTGTCAATCTGACCGGCGGCCACCTCTTCTGATTCGCAACCTTGCCGGCAGCGCCTTGCGCATCACCTACGTATCGACACGCTGGTCAATCGCCAACCATTTCGCGGACGGCTTGGTACGATCTTGCACATGCCTGTTGTTGTTCAGATTCCGTGTAGGCACTGCGATTTGGCTGGCGACAAAGCGAGGCGCAGGCATCAGCTGGATACAGTCTTGCGCTGTATTGGATCTGATCCCGCACTGACTCGCAATATGCGGCCATTCGTTCCATGTCCGAAGCTGAGAGCGACGGCGATTTCGGGGCGGGTTGGAGTTCACGACACTGCTGGACGAGTGCAGAATCGGCCGGATTCTGCGACGCTGCTCGGCACGCCGTTGTGCAGGCCACTCGATCTTCGCTGCGCCGCGTAAAGCCGCTGCAGCCGCTTCCCAATGCTCGTATTTCCTGTCGTACGGCGGCCAGGTTCTCGGGGGTCTCGTCGTCGTCAGTAGACTGAGCATGCGCACTCAGGCCAAAAAACAAGGTACAGGCTGCGATCGCGATGGCTTTCTGACTCATATGGGTCTCCACGAGTGCTGCGGATGCGCCAAAGAAGAATAGCACGCAAGAGTTTCCGAGCACGCGTTCGAGGTCTGGGTACCGGGTGTGCCTCCTACAAATCCGTCCGCATTGATTTCACTGGAGTTTCTGGATGAGACTGTTTAGCGTCGGTGTATGACTAAGTGGTTCTCGATACTCCTGAATTCCCTATGACTACTATCGACGAGCCGCATAGGATGAGTAAACGGGAGGGACAGTCTAGAGCTATTGCGCAGAAACAAGTATTTATGTGCAGCGTGGCGCAACGGGCATCGCCCACGCGTTTGACGTTGCAGACGAGGTGCGCTTCGATGATGATGGATTGAAATGAGCGCGCCTTGGGGCGGGTGATTCAGGTATGGACCGAAGAAAGCAGGATTCACCGACGATCGATGACGTTGCGGCGCTTGCCGGCGTTGGCCGGGCGACCGTTTCTCGGGTATTGAACGACAAACCGCATGTTCGCGCGGAAATCCGCGAAGCGGTATTGAGTGCGGTTCGAAAACTCGACTACAAGGTCAACCGTCAGGCGAGGGCGCTTGCCAACGGTCGGGATTATAGCTTGGCACTGGTGTTCCCCTCATCCGGCGATGCCGAGCCCAACTCGTACTACGATTCGGGTTTGGAGTTGGGCGCACTTCGCGCCACTACCAGCGTGGGATTTCGGCTGTCAACGATGCATGTGGCGCTGGACACGAGCGACGACTGCGCGGGAATATTAAAGGCAATAGAGTCGGAGGGTTGCGGTGGCATCGTTCTGGTACCACCGTTATCGGATGACGTCGATCTCGTGCGGCGCATCGTCGATCAAAGGTGCCCGATCGTTTGCATCTCGCCAGGTACCAACGAGCCGCCGATCGTCCCGAGCGTCGGCATAGACGATGAGCGGGCCGGGTTCGATATTGGCGCCTATGTCGCGAAACTGAATCACGAGCGATTGGCTTACATCGACGCGCCGGCTGGACACTACTCAGCCCAACGACGGTTCAATGGCTTTCTAACCGCATTGGGAGCGGCCGGGATCGACACCGAAAACGTGCGGCGCGTGCGGGGTGATTTCACGTTTCGCTCCGGCACCGAGGTCGCCGATCAGTTGTTGAAACTCGACAGGCGACCGACGTTGATTGCCTGTGCTAATGACGACATGGCCGTTGGCGCGATGTTTGCCGCGCAAAAACAGGGTTTGAGCATACCCGACGAACTCTCCGTCGTCGGTTTTGACGATACGCCGATTTCAGCACACATTTGGCCGCCCCTGACAACGGTCCATCAGCCATTGCGCGACATCGGTCAGCGCGCGACGGAATTGCTCATCGTCAGCATGGAGTCTCCGGACGAGGCTTTGGCGTCGCGCGAGACCATCGCACATCGTATTGTCATTCGAGAATCTGCCGCCACTGCGCCATCGACGTCTGACTGAGGCATGCCCCAGTAGTTGGAAGCGGTTTCAATATCTGTGGAATTCTGCGATACACAGACGGATTTGTCGCTATCTTCTTGTCCGTTATGTTATTGAAAGAAAAGGGTTTTCTCTGTCAACTGTAATACCTTCTTGACAATCCCGGATCGTTGAAATTAGAGTTGGAAGCGGTTCCAACTTTCGCGCGGCGGTTCTGGGCTGCCGTATTGAAGACTTGCAGAGACGCCGGATAAGCAGTCGGTGACCTGGCACACGCCGTTCGGCAAAGCCGAGCGAGGGGGAAAGATGAAAGCAAAACACCGGAGGAAGAACACCCGCGGCTGCCACGCCGCACCAGAGAAAAGGTTTC
>JANQGP010000240.1 GCA_028277265.1 Woeseiaceae bacterium
CGGCGCTGCCCATCGGCCTCGGCCAGACGATCAGCCAGCCGTTCGTCGTCGCGCGAATGACCGAAGCCCTGCTCGACGGCTTCACCGGCGAAACGGTTCTCGAGATCGGCACCGGCTGCGGTTACCAGACGGCGGTCCTTGCGCCGCTGGTGAAGAAGATTTATACGGTCGAACGTATTCCGGAATTGCTGCGAAAAACGCGACAGCGTCTACGAAATCTGGACATCTACAACGTACAGTTCAAGCCGGGCGACGGCTGGGAGGGATGGCCCAAGTACGGACCCTACGACGGCATCATCGTGACGGCGGCGCCGGACGAAGTGCCGGAGAAACTGCTGAACCAGCTCGCCCGGGGCGGCCGGCTCGTCATCCCGATCGGTCCACAAGGCGTGCAGGATCTCGTGGCGATCACAAATTGCAACGATCACTACGAACAGGTGTCGCTCGGCGCGGTCAGTTTTGTGCCGTTGATAAAGGGAAGATAGGGTATATTTATCAAATTGATAGGTGATCTTTTGAAAGGGAATTCTGCATGAGACTGTTTGGTCCGCTCTACGATCGCGTCCTGGAATGGTCGCGCCACCCGCACGCGGAACGCTACCTCGGCGTGATGAGTTTCGCCGAGTCCTCGTTCTTCCCGATTCCCGTCGATGTCATGCTGGGGCCAATGTGCCTTGCCGATCGCTCCAAGTGGGTTCGCTTTGCGACGATCGCGACCGTGTTTTCCGTGCTCGGCGGACTTGCAGGCTATATCATCGGCTGGGGCATGTTCGAGGCAATCGAACCCTGGCTGCGGGAATCGCAATACTGGGACACGTTCGAGCAAGCGAGCGCAGCCTTTGACAAGTACGGCGTCTGGGTCGTGTTTGCCATGGGCTTTTCTCCGCTTCCCTACAAGGTCGCGACCATTGCGGCAGGCGTGGCGGTGATCAGCCTGCCCGGCTTCATCATCGGATCGGTCGTCGGTCGTGCGGCGCGATTCTTCCTCGTTGCCGGGCTGGTGCGACTCGGTGGGCAACGTTTCGAGGATACGCTCCGGACGCACGTTGAGCGCATCGGCTGGGCCGTGGCGGTGCTGATCGCCGTTGGTATCGCGTGGTTTGTGATGCGGGGGTAATGCGCTACCGCCTGCCAGCTGTCACCCTCATTTGCCTGCTGCTTGCAGCCTGCGGCAGCGCGCCGAGCTGGCAGGACCGTCAGAACACCCATATCGTTCGCAAGGGTGAGACGCTGTTTTCGATCGCCTGGCGTTACGGCCACGACGCCGACGAACTGGCCCGTTGGAACGGGCTTGGGGACGGTTCGTTGATCCACCCGGGGCAGGTCATTCGCCTGACGCCGCCAAGGGGCGGCCCGCGAACCGCGGCGACTCGCAGGACCCCGACATCGCGGACCCCGGCCCGGCCGCTGCCCGAGATCCCGGCGCAACCGTCACCGAACTGGGCGTGGCCGTCGAGCGGGCGCATCAACGTCGAATTCGGCGCAAAGCCGGGTCCCGGAACCGGTGTCCTGATCAACGGCAAGGCGGGGCAGCCCATAGTGGCCGCGGCTTCGGGGCATGTAGTCTACGCCGGCAGTGGACTGATCGGATACGGCCAGCTTATTATCCTGAAGCATAACGACACCTACCTGAGTGCCTACGGGTACACGGCGTCGCTGCTGGTCAAAGAAGGTCAAGATGTCAAACAAGGTCAGCGCATAGCGACGATGGGGGAGGGGCCGGAGCGCAAGCCACGACTGCATTTCGAGATCAGACGTAACGGCAAGCCGGTTAACCCGCGACAATTTCTGCCAGCGAGATAACCCGAGATCTCTCACCGAGTCGCCGCTTGCGATGGAAGGAGAGTGCATTGGGGCAGTTGCTGGATCCGACACGACAGTACCTCGACGAGATTGGCGTCTCGCCGCTACTGACCGCGGACGAGGAAAGGGACGTCGCGCGTCGCGCCCAGGCCGGTGACGAGTCCGCGCGCCAGCGCATGATCGAGTGCAACCTGCGACTGGTCGTCAAGATTGCGCGCCGCTACATCAATCGCGGCTTGCCGTTGCTCGACCTGATCGAGGAAGGCAACCTCGGTTTGATTCATGCCGTCGAGAAGTTCGACCCGGAGCGCGGCTTTCGCTTTTCGACCTATGCGACCTGGTGGATTCGCCAGACGATCGAGCGCGGCATCATGAACCAGTCGCGCACGGTGCGATTGCCGATCCACATCATCAAGGACATCAACTCCTGCCTGCGGGCGGCGCGGCGACTGCGTCAGGAACACGATCGCGCGCCAGGCATGGCCGAGATTGCCGAGCACCTCGGCCGTGACGTGGCCGATGTCGAACGCCTGATGGCCCTGCACGAGCGCGTTACGCTGCGAAGCAGCAACCGGGACGATGACGGTATGAGTCCCGTCGACCGCCTCCGCGCGCATCGGTCGGCCGAACCGTCGCGCCGCGCGCAAGCGAGCAATGTCCACGAGATCGTCGACCACTGGGTCTACGAGCTATCCGACAAGCAACGCGCCGTGGTCGAACGGCGATTCGGATTGCACGGTTACCGCCGCGCGACGCTGGAACAGATTGGCCACGAAATCGGCGTCACGCGAGAGCGTGTACGGCAGATTCAGCTTGACGCACTGAAGAACCTGCGAGAGATGCTCGAGAGCAACGGCATCTACGGTGACGCGCTGCTCGACTAGCGCTTAATACAGAGAACAGCGGCCACGCGCCGGCCTTCGTTGGCCAGCACGTTGAACGTACGCGCCGCAGCCGGCGAATCCATGACTTCGAACCCGATGCCCTTGCGCGCGAACGCAAAAGTGAGTTCGCGCGGCGGAAACACGTTTGTCCGGCCAGTACCGAGCAGCACTACTTCGGGCGTGGCATCGAAGACCTCCGAGAAGTCGTCCGCGACAAGGTCGGCGATCGGTTTATCGCACCAGTCGCCGAGGACGGCCTCTGGCGTAAGTGCGATCGAGCGCGGATAGTCGTCGTCGTTGACGCGAATCGCGGACTCGGAAACACTGCGTATCACGAGCCTCGCTGACATTTCTCTTGTGAATTTCAAATGCGCATCCCTTAACATCGACGCCGTAACGTGAACGAATCATATGACAAATCGGCGGCGGTCGTCGTTCTGCCGCCGGTCCGCAACGGACGCTTGACGGACAAGACGCTGCGCGCCTGGCTCGCCCAGTCCGACCTGAGCCTGGCCAAGGAACCCCGGGAAATGCTCGACCTGATCACATCGGAGATCGGGCTGCCGTACCCGGAGCAGGGCCTCGGCGCGCTGCGCATGTGGGGCCAGACCGGGGACCGTCCGGCCGTCTGGATTGCCGCGGCCGACCCGGTCTATCTCGAACCGCGACTCGACCACCTGTGCCTTCATGCGCTGCGCCGGACAGGCATTCCACCGTCTGACCTGCGGCCCTTGTTCGATCACCTGCAGGCAACGTTGGCCGACGATCAGGGTTTCGGCTTCGCGCGGCTCGGTAACCGCGGATACCTGCGCGCAGAGCGCCCGATCTCGACCGCATCCGTGCCGTCCTACGTCGTCGACCAGCGGGAACCGGGCGAGTTCCTGCCAACGGGCGAACACACGGCCATGCATCGCAACATCCTCAGCGAGATCGAGATGGCCCTGCACGAGCACGAGGTCAACCGGCGCCGCATGGAGGAGGGCAAGCAGCCCGTCAACTCGCTGTGGCTCTGGGGCGGCGGCGTGGCGCCGGAGAAGATCATCCGCCCGCAACCGCCGCTCTTTGCCGATGATCCGCTACTGCTCGGCTACTGGGAGAGCGCCACGGCTGTTGCGGATGTCTGGCCGGGCGAGTTCGCCGCTTGCGCTGACGCCTCGGTCAAAGGCTTCGTCGCGGTCACGCCGGAATTCGTGTTCAACCCGGAGCAACTCGAGATCTGGCTCGAGGAGCTGCGCGACCTGTTGCGCTCCGGTCGTGTCAGTCGCCTGATTCTGCTGTTCCGCGATGGGCTGCGTGCCGACGTGCGTCGTTCGCAGACGCTGAAGTTCTGGCGGCGCGACAGCGACGTGCTGGATTAGTTGTGACACGCCTCAGGCCCATTGTCGCCCGGCCGATGCCAAGTGCCGATGCGATCGCCGCGCTCGGCGATATCGACCCGCTTCACGCCCGGCTCTACGCAATGCGCGGCCTGAACGCGGCCAAAGAACTCGACTACGGGCTCGCGCAGCTGGCGCCCGTCGGTACGCTCGAGAATGTAGACGCGGCGGCAGAACTCGTCATTGCGAACCGCGACAAGCGCATCATCGTCATCGGTGACTTCGACGTGGACGGTGCGACGAGCACAGCGCTCGTCCTGCGATGCCTGCGCACGTTCGGATTCAACGATGTGGACTACCTCGTGCCGAATCGCTTCGAATTCGGCTACGGCCTTTCCCCGGAGATCGTGCGCGTGGCGGCCGAGCGATCGCCGGACCTGTTGATCACGGTCGACAACGGCATTGCCAATCATTCGGGTGTGCGCGAGGCAAACGGATTCGGCATTCCCGTGCTCATAACGGATCACCACCTGCCTGGTGACGCACTGCCGGACGCCGCCGCGATCATAGACCCGAACCTGCCCGGCAGCGAGTTCCCGAGCCGTCACCTCGCGGGTGTCGGCGTGGCGTTCTATCTGATGGCGCGTGTCGGGCGCATGCTCGAAGAGCAGGGCGTCGCCGGCGCCGCCCGGGTGCCCGCCAGATTCCTCGATCTCGTTGCGCTCGGAACCGTAGCCGACGTCGTGCCGCTCGACCATAACAATCGTGTGCTCGTGCAACAGGGATTGCTGCGTATTCGCGCAGGACACTCGGTGCCCGGCATACAGGCGATCCTGAGGCAATCCGGCCGCCAACCGTCTCGATGCGTCAGTACGGATCTCGGGTTTGCCGTGGGGCCGCGCATCAATGCGGCGGGCCGTCTCGAAGACATCTCGGTCGGCATCGAATGCCTGTTGACGGACGATCACGATGCGGCCACGGAATTCGCACACCTGCTCGATCGCATCAACAGCGAGCGCCGAGATATCGAGGCGACCATGCGTGAGCAGGCGTTCAGGTATGTCGATGCACTCGGCGTGCGGCGCTGGCCCGCGTGCGTCTGCGTTTACGACCCGCAATGGCACCAGGGCGTGGTCGGCCTGATCGCTGCCCGTGTGCGGGAGCGATGCCACCGGCCGGTCATCGCATTTGCACGCGAGGACGACGAGCATCTGAA
This sequence comes from Woeseiaceae bacterium, assembly GCA_028277265.1. Lineage (GTDB taxonomy): Bacteria > Pseudomonadota > Gammaproteobacteria > Steroidobacterales > Woeseiaceae > UBA1847. The sequence continues at coordinate 5,220 of JANQGP010000240.1, forward strand.
AGGGTCCGCGCGCTCGATCCAGGGCGTGCACATTCGCGACCTGCTCGAGGCTGTTCACACGGTTGCACCGGATCTGATCGTGAAGTTCGGCGGGCATGCCATGGCCGCCGGCCTTACGTTGGCTGAGTCCCGGCTCGCGGAGTTCGAGACCACTGCGGCCGAGCAGATGGTCCGCTTGTATCCGGATGCGGACTTCAGTGGCGCCATCGTGACCGACGGTCCGTTGCCGGGCGATGCGATCAATCTCGGCTTTGCCCGTTCGCTTCGGGATGCGGGACCCTGGGGTTCAGGCTTCCCCGAGCCCGTGTGGAGCGGCGATTTCTCGATCGTTGAGCAGCGTGTTGTCGGTGAGAATCACCTCAAGCTCAGGGTGCGCCCCGCAGGAGGCGGTCCAGTCGTCGACGCGATTGCTTTCAACCAGGCCGGTCAGAGCTACCGCGGCACGGTGCAGCTCGCGTTCCGACTCGACGTGAACGAGTATCGCGGGATCGAGAGCGCACAGCTGGTAGTGGAGCAAATTGCCGCTTTGTCGGCTGCTTCCGCATGATAAGATCGCGGCCTTTCTGCACCAGCAAGCACGCGCACGACCATGGAAACGAGCCAGATCAAGCAGATGATTGCCGACCTCAGCGAACGCACCAGTGCGTTGAGGAGGTATCTTTGACTATGATGGCAAAGCGGAACGCCTGACCGAGGTTCAGCGCGAGCTCGAACAACCCGATGTCTGGAACGAACCGGATCGCGCCCAGGCGCTCGGCCAGGAACGTGCCGCGCTCGAACAGGTCGTCGCCGGTCTCGACGAACTGACCACCGGACTCAGCGATGCCGGAGAACTCCTCGAACTGGCGCTCGACGAGGATGACGCCGAGACGATCAACGAAGTTGTCGACGATCTCGGCAGCTACGAAAACCGCGTCGGAAAACTGGAATTTCGCCGCATGTTCTCCGGCGAAATGGACGCCAACAATGCCTATCTCGACATACAGTCGGGCGCGGGTGGCACCGAGGCCCAGGACTGGGCCGAGATGATCCTGCGCATGTACCTGCGATGGGCCGAGGCACACGGACTCAAGGCAAACGTCATCGAAGCTTCCGCGGGAGAAGTCGCCGGCATCAAAAGCGCGACGGTGCACATCGTCGGCGAATACGCTTACGGTTGGCTGCGCACCGAGACCGGCGTCCATCGGCTCGTAAGAAAATCACCGTTCGATTCCGGCAACCGGCGGCATACGTCGTTCGCGTCGGTGTTCGTCTCCCCGGAGGTCGACGACAACATCGACATCGAGATCGATCCGTCAGACTTGCGCATCGACGTGTATCGCGCGAGCGGTGCCGGTGGCCAGCACGTCAACCGCACGGAATCGGCCGTGCGCATCACGCACTTGCCGAGCAATATCGTCGTGCAGTGCCAGAACGACCGCTCGCAGCACAAGAACAAGGCGACGGCGATGAACCAGTTGAAAGCCAAGCTCTATGAAATGGAGCTTCAGGAGCGCCGGGCCGCGGCCGCCGAGGTCGAAGAGGGCAAGGCCGACGTGGGGTGGGGCAGTCAGATTCGCAACTACGTGCTCGATCAAAGTCGTATCAAGGATTTGCGCACCGGCGTCGAAACCGGTAACACTCAGGCCGTGCTCGATGGCGGCCTCGATGCCTTCATCGAAGCGAGTTTGAAACAGGGACTGTAACCAAGTGACTGACGACCAGAACAGGCCGGACGAGAATAAGCTGATTGCCGAGCGCCGCGGCAAGCTCGACGCTCTCAGGGAGCAGGGCAATGCGTTTCCTAACGACTTTCGCCGGAACGCCATTGCTGCTGAGTTGCACCAGACTTTCGAGGCGTATGACAAGGACGCGCTCGAGGAAGAGAAACTCCATGTCGCTGTCTCGGGCCGCATGATGGCTAAGCGCGTCATGGGCAAGGCGAGTTTCATCAAGCTGCAGGATCGATCGGGCCAGATCCAGATACGCCTCGAGCGCGACCGCCTGCCAGATGGCGTCTACCAGGCGTTCAAGAAGTGGGACGTGGGTGACATCGTCGGCACCGAAGGTGTCCTGTTTCGAACCAACACGGGTGAGCTCACGGTGATGGCCGAGTCGGTTCGCCTGTTGACCAAATCTCTGCGGCCGTTGCCAGAGAAATGGGCCGGGTTGTCGGACCAGGAAATACGTTATCGCCAGCGCTACGTCGACCTGATCATCAATGAAAAGAGCCGGGAGACGTTTCGCAAGCGCTCGGCGATCATCACGTATATGCGCGGCTTCCTCGAGTCGCTCGACTTCCTCGAGGTCGAGACGCCGATGATGCAGGTTACGCCCGGCGGTGCAATCGCGCGTCCGTTTACGACCCATCACAATGCTCTGGACATGCCGCTCTACCTGCGTATTGCGCCGGAACTCAACCTCAAGCGCCTGATCGTCGGCGGCTTCGATCGCGTCTACGAGATCAACCGGAACTTCCGCAATGAAGGTGTTTCGACGCAGCACAATCCCGAGTTTACGATGCTGGAGGCGTACCGCGCCTATGCCGACTACAACGACTGGATGGACACGACCGAGGCGATGCTGCACGGCATGGCCGAAGCGGTGAACGGGTCGACGATCGTCAGCTACCAGGGCGAGGAGTACGATTTTGGCGGCAGGTTCGAGCGCATGACGGTCGAGCAGGCAATCGTGAAGTACAACCCGAACTTCGACAAGGCGAAGATTCGCGATCGCGATTACCTCGCCGATTATTGCGGGAAGCTCGGTATCGAAGTGAAGAACAGCTATGGGGCCGGCAAACTGTTGACCGAGATCTTCGATGAGACCGGCGAGGCCGAACTGCGCCAGCCGACTTTCATCACGCAGTATCCGGCCGAAGTGTCGCCGCTGGCGCGCAAGAACGACGAAGACCCGTTCGTTACCGACCGTTTCGAACTGTTCATCGCAGGGCGCGAAATCGCCAACGGCTTTTCGGAACTCAACGATCCCGAGGACCAGGCCGAGCGCTTTCGTCAGCAGGCCGAGAACGCGGCCGCTGGCGACGATGAGGCGATGTCCTACGATCACGATTACATTCGGGCGCTCGAGTACGGCATGCCGCCGACGACGGGAATCGGTATCGGAGTGGATCGACTCGTCATGCTGCTGACCGATTCCCCGTCGATCCGCGACGTGTTGCTGTTCCCGCACATGCGGCCAGAGGTCTTCGACTAAACAGGGTACCGGACACCCTATTTCGAAATAGGG
>JANQGP010000057.1 GCA_028277265.1 Woeseiaceae bacterium
TCGAAGCGCATGGCCGCGGCTGCCTTGCGCATCGTCTGCCAGTCGTCCGCCTCGGTTTCCCTGAATTCAAGTGCCTGCTGCACCGTGCCGATGAAGTCCACTGCCTGCTCGAACGGCGTGCGTCCCGTGAACACGAAGCCGGTTACTCGATTCTCGACCGTGTCGCGCAACCCGCCCGTGCCGTGCACGACGCACGGGACACCGACGCGCATCGACAGCATCTGGCTGATGCCGCAAGGCTCGAAACTCGACGGCATCAGGAAGAGGTCTCCGGATCGATACAACGGCGCCGCGAGCGTCTCCGAATAGCCGCGCAGGAATATCAGATTGTGAGAGTGTCGCGCGACGTCGAACATCTGACGCTCGAGTTCCGCGTCGCCGCTGCCCAGCAGGATCAGCAGGCTGTCCGGCCCGAGGTCGTGCAGCAAATGCTCGAGCGCCGTGCGGCCATCCGGCATGCGATGCAGGAAGAGAGCCGCCTTTTGCGTGACGAGCCGGCCGATGCTGACCATCACGTGCTTCGGCTTGCGCTTCGGCAGCGCAGCGAGCCGCTCGGCGGCCAGCGCGTGAACGTCGCGATGACTTCCCTCGTTCATCCACGCCTCCGCCTGCTCGCTCATCATCTGTACGACCCGTGACCAGGCCGGTTTTCGGCCGCGTTTGCGCGGATACTCGCAGCCGTTGAGGATGCCGCTGAGACGATCCTCGGACGCGACGCGCCGCAGGTCCGCCTCGAGGCCCTCACCGCCGATGAAACCGTGAGCTTGATCGCTCGGCCTGCAGATCTCCTGCGCATAGGTGGGCGATACGGCGCTGACGTGATCGGCCAGCCGTATCGCCGTCGCCAGAGGATTGACGCAATCGGGATACCGCGGGTCGCGCGCCTGTGCCAGGTCGATGCGCAGACCCGGGAACCAGGTCTCGAGCGAGGAGTCGTGACCGGCAAACGGCCGGGTACCCTGGTAGGCAAGATTGTGAATCGTGAAAACCGTACGCAATTCGCGCAACGCTGCGAACCGCGGATCGAATTCACGCAGCAGGAAGTAGAAACCGGTATGCCAGTCGTGCAGGTGCAACACGTCGGGCAAGGCGTCGCCGGACTCGAGCCAGGTTGCCAGCGTTGCGCTGAACAACGCGAACTTGCTCGCGTCCGTGGCAAACGGCTCGTTCGCCGCATCGTCGCAGTAGATGCGTCCCTTGCCCTGCGGCGAGAAATCCGGGTGCTCGAACACGATATTGCGAACCGGTTCGTTGTTGCCCGGTACCTCGTAGACATCCACGGACTCCTCGCGTCCGCGAAAAGACACCGCAATGGTTCCGCGTCTTTCGGCGCCCTCCAGTTCGTGGAAGGCGCCGTACGAAGGGGTGACGACCGTTGCGCGCCAGCGCAGCCGGGCGAGCGCAATCGGCAGATCGCGGACGACATCCGCTACGCCACCGACCTTGCCGCCCGGTAGTGCTCCGCTCTCCGCCGCCGCGAAAATGACGCTACGCTTGCTGATGCCGTCCCGCCTCTTTATCTCGTGTAATGCAATTGCTGGCCGAGCAGCTCCGGCGTAACGAGCGTGATGCCTTTTTTCGTGACACGGAAACCGCGAGCGCGGTCGGCATCGCTATCCACACCGATTTCCATACCCGCCGGAATCTTGCAGCCGCGATCGATGATGGACCTGTGAATCCGGGCTCGCTCACCGATATGAACGTCGGGCAGAATCACCGAGTCGGTAACCTCCGCGTAGGAATGCACGTAGCAGTTGGAAAACACGAGCGAGCCACGCACAATCGATCCCGAAATGACGCAGCCCCCCGATACGATCGATGAAATCGCACGGCCCTGGCGTTCCGGCTGGTCGAACACGAACTTTGCCGGCGGTGCCTGAAGCTGGTGGGTCCAGATGGGCCACTCGTTGTCGTAGAGGTTCAGCTGCGGCGTTACGGAGACGATCTCCATGTTGGCCTCCCAGAAGGCGTCCAGCGTTCCGACGTCGCGCCAATAGGCTCGCTCGCCCGACTCGGGATCGCGGAAGGGAAAGGCATAGACGCGATACTTGTCGATGATGGAGGGGATCACATTGCGCCCGAAGTCGTGTTGCGTGTCCATCGAGTCGGCATCGCGAATGACCTGCTCGTAGAGGAACTCGGTGTTGAACGCGTAGTTGCCCATGGACGCCATGCACATGTCCGGATTGTTCGGCAGTGGATTCGGGTTTTCGGGCTTTTCGTCGAAACCGACGATGCGGCCCGACTCGTCCACGGTCATGACGCCGAACTCTCCCGCCGCCTCCTCGAGCGGCACCTCGATGCAGCAGATCGTCATATCGGCCTGCTTCGCCACGTGATAGGCGAGGTAGGGGCCGTAGTCCATCTTGTAGATGTGGTCGCCGGAGAGTATCAGCACGAATTTCGGCTTGTGCGTGCGGATGATGTCGAGGTTCTGGTAGACGGCATCCGCCGTGCCGCGGTACCACTCGCCGCCGACACGCTGTGACGCAGGCAGAATGTCGCAGAATTCCCGGTCACCCGCGCCGGCCTGTAGCCAGGACCAGCCGTTCAGCATGTGGCGGACCAGCGAGTGAGCCTTGTACTGCGTCAGGACGCCCATGCGGCGGATGCCCGAGTTGATGCAGTTCGAGAGCGGGAAGTCGATCAGCCGATACTTGCCACCGAAAAAAAGGGCCGGCTTGGCGCGCCAGCTCGTCAATTCGAAGAGGCGAGATCCTTTGCCACCGGCAAGAACGAGCGCAAGCGTGTCGCGGGTCAGGCGACTGACGAAGCGGGCGTCGTCCGGCAGGTTTACGTCATTCATGTGGGCATCTCATCCGGGAGTTGAACAGGGGCACGGACATGCCCCCGACTCGCGGACCGCCCTCAGGCGGACGGCGACCGGCCGGACGCAGCGACCATTGCCGATATATTGTGGCAGACTTCGGGCGTCAATTGTGTGTCAAGCATGCGCCATTGCCAGTTGCCGCCCGGGATGCCGGGTGTGTTGATGCGCGCCTCGGAGCCGAGGCCCAGGTAGTCCTGCATCGGTGCGATGGCGATGCGGGCCCGCGTCGCGAACGCGGCTCTGATCAGGTCATGATGCACGGTCTCGGCCGAGCCGCCCGTCATCTCGAGCACGGCCTTCCGGGCAAACCGGATCTCGTCTTCCGTGCGGATGTCGTCCGGACTGCCGAGGAACCAGCCGATCGTCGTATCGTTGTCGTGGGTACCGGTATAGCAGACACTGTTTTCGATCACGTCGTCGAGCGTGAAACCATCGTCCGTGACGTCGAACTGCAGAACGTGCATGCCGGGGATATCGTGCCGATCGCGCAGACCCTCGACCTCGGGCGTGATGACGCCCAGATCCTCGGCTACGATCGGCAGGGTGCCGAGCGCATCGTTCATCGCATCGAAGATCGCATCGCCCGGGCCGGGCTCCCAGGCGCCCGTGCGCGCCGTATCGGATTCCGCCGGGATCGACCAGTAGGACTCGAAACCGCGGAAGTGATCGATGCGGACCAGGTCGGCCAGCTCCGAGGTCGCTTTAAGGCGGTCGACCCACCATGCGTAGCCGGTCGCGGCATGCTTGTCCCAGTCGTACAGCGGATTGCCCCACAACTGGCCGTCCTCGCTGAAATAGTCCGGCGGCACACCGGCGACGCAGTCGGGGTGACCCTCGTCGTCGAGACGCAGGATTTCCCGATTGGCCCAGGCGTCGGAGCTGTCGAGGGCAATGCAGATCGGCATGTCGCCGAACAGGATGATGCCCCGGTCGTGCGCATAGTCTCGCAGGTTCCACCACTGGCGGAAAAACAGGTACTGGATGATCTTCGTCGCCCGAACCCGTTCGCCCTCCTGCCGCTCGACGTCCGCCAGCGCCGCCGGGTCGCGATGCACGAACTCGGGCTGCCATTCGGGCCAGGGTCGCTCGCCATGGCGCGTCTTCAGAATCCGGAACAAAGCATAGTCATGCAGCCACGCCGAGTCGTTCTTGGCGAGAAAAGACTGAAAATCCCCGAGAATACGTTCACTGACGGTCTGCTCGAAACGGCTTGCCGCCAGGTTGAGCAGGCGTTGCTTGATCGGGATCAGGGCGCCGTAATCGACACGGTGATGCGGCAGGGTGGACAGCTCGGTCACCTCGTCTTCGCCGAGCAGTTCGAGCTCGATCAACTCGCCGATGTCGACGAGCATCTCGTTGCCCGCAAAGGTGGACAGCGGCTGGTACGGCGAATCCCCGTAAGCCGTTGGCCCTAATGGCAGAAACTGCCAGACCGACAGTTCCATCTCCACCATCTTGTCGACGAATTCCCGCGCAGCCGCACCGATCTCGCCAATCCCGTACGGACCCGGCAAGGAGGTCACGTGCATGCAGACGCCCGCTTGTCGAAAGTGGGGCAGAGAGCTGTTCTGGAGCGCGGAATCCATTGGAGCAAACTAATTTACGAGCAAATAGCAGAGCAATGCAATGCAAACGTATTCAGCGGATGAATACGTATTCATGAAAAGCCCCCATCAGATTCACCATTCGACGTTTCGCGAACGACCGATCAGACGGCAGGAACGCGTTATCGGCGCAAAAAAAACCCCCGCGAGCGATGCTCACGGGGGTTTGATCGGTTT
>JANQGP010000092.1 GCA_028277265.1 Woeseiaceae bacterium
TGGTCTTCCCGAAAGACGGCGCTCATACTGCTATGACACTGTGGGACACGACCCGCCAACAGGCAGAAAGCTGCTGCGGTAACGGATCAGCGGCTCGGATTCGCGTTCGTCGTAAAACAAGACGCGCCCGACGATGATCTTGTGATCGCCGCCGTCGTAGCGGTGTTCCGTACGACACTCGAAGCAGGCGGCATACTCGGGCAGGATCGGGGACCCGTACCGGCCGTCGCGACACGGGAGTCCCACGAATTTGTCGAGACCCCGGGTCGCAAACCGGTCGGACAGTTGCTCCTGGCCCTTTGCAAGCACATTGATCGCAAAGTGTTCGGCATCGATGAACGCATCGTAGCCTTGCGCGGCATGCGCGATGCTCCACAACACGAGTGGCGGATCCATCGACACCGAGCTGAAGCTGCTGATCGTCATGCCGACGCGCTCCCCCCGCTCGTCGAGGGTCGTTGCGATCGCAACCCCGGTCGCAAAACAACTCAGAGCGCGTCGCAACCCGCTGCTGTCAATCTGCGGATCGTCAGTCGTGGACAAGCCCGCTCTCCGGTGACGAAAGGAGCAATACGGTATCACCGGCACTGCGTCAACGCACGCAATGCTTGCCGCCGGACCGGTCAGGGATCAGGCGTGCCGTTTCTCAGCGTCTCCAGCCGCGCCCAGGCGTCTCGCGCGCGCTGCAAGCGCCGGCCCGGCCTGTTCTTGAGCGTTTGGATACTCTTTTTCAATAGAGTCTCGGCATCATCGAATCGTCCTGATCTCGCGAGGCTGTCCGCATATTCGGTCCGTGTCGCCGCGACGAGCGCATGGTCGGATCCGTAGTCGATGAGCCGGATCCGCAGTGCCCGTTCGAGCAACGGCAGGGCATCTTCCACCCGATCCGTTGCATTCAGGACTGCGCCCAGGCCGGTCAATGCCGATGCGGTGTACTGATGCTCGGGACCAACGCCCGACTCAACGACTGTCAATGCGAGGCGCAGCATCGCCTCGGCTTCAGCGTACTTACCGTCATCGAGGAGTGCCAGGCCGAGCACGATCTGGGCATAGCCGACCCTGGGGTGAGCCGGTCCGAGCTGATGCACGAAGAGCCGCAATGCTTCACGCATGAACAGGATCGCCTGGGCATGGTCACCGCGAGCACTCAACACACGCCCGCGGTCCCGCAGCGTTGCGGCCAGGAACTCGTGGTTCTGCGGCAATACCCGCCGACCGACTTCTGTTGCTTCGGCAAGTGCGACGTCGGCGCCGTCGAAGTCGTTCATCGACAGCAGCACCACCCCGAGGCTCTGCAGGTAATAAGCCATGTAAGGGTGATTCTCGCCCTGGGCACTACGCAGGGTTTCGATCGCATCGCGCTGCAACCGGTGCGCGCCGTCGAGATCGCCGCGCAACTGCAGAATGCGCGCGAGCAGATTGCTTGCCTCGGCGAGTTCGAGGCCGAACCCCTCATCTGTCGCCGAATACGTCTCGATGCTTGCGCGCGCATGCCGTTCGGCTTCCTCGATGTTGCCCAGTGCACGTTGCACTTCGGCCAGGAAGTACCGGTTCTCCGCAGCCTGTGGCGATTCCCTGCCGATCGTGCTTTCCGTAACGGTCAGCGCACTTTGCAGAAGTTGTCTTGCCGTTTCGTACTCGCCAATACGAATGAGGAGTTCTGCAAGGTCGGTCTGGGCAGCAGCAACGTCCGGATGTCCTGCTCCCAGTACGTCCAATCGCGTCGCGAGCGCCCCCTCGAGCAGCTCGCGCGATTGCACGTAGTCGCCAAGCCCGAAGTACACCCGCCCGATCGTCCCGGTCAGTGTCGCCTGCAGTTCCGGCTGGTCTTCGAGCTCACTCGAAACGCGCTCCGTGCCGGATGCGAGAATTTCGATGGCCGAGATATCCCTGTTCCGGGCCTCTGCGGGATCCGATGCCTTGAAGATATCCTCGAGCATGCGCGACACGGCCTGTGCCGTATCTCGCTCGACGGCAATTCGCTGGTTCTGAATCATCACGACGATCGAGAACGCGAGCAGCGCGAGCACCCCGGCCGCCGACGCCGCGACTGCGACATAGTGGCGACGAACGAATTTTCCGGCTCGATACAGGAGTGACTCCGACCGCGCCATGATCGGCATTGAGGCGAGGTGAAGCCCGACGTCGGCGCCCAAGGCATAAGCGGAGCGATATCGACGCTCAGGCTCCTTGCGCAAGGCATTCAGAACGATCGTATCGACGTCGCCGCGCAATCGCCGGACGAGTTTCTCGGTCGACGTGCTTCTATCGAATGCGATTCTCTCGAAGGTCACACGACCGATCGACGTCCCGTCGCGCATCGCATCAGCGGCATCGCGCTGCAGCTTCTGGCTCGGCCGCAGGGGCTCTTCTTCGCAAATGAGCCGCGCGTACTCCGCCGGCGAACTGTCTTCAATGTCAAATGGCGGGACGCCGGCAAGCAGTCGATACAATAATAGCCCCAGCGCATAGGTGTCCGTCGCCGTCGTGACGGTTTCGCTCCGCAACTGCTCCGGCGCAGCGTTTGACGGCGTCATGATCACCGCACCTTCGTGTGTAAGTCCGTCGGTTGCCGCGCCCCGCGTGTCCGTGAGTTTGGCGATACCGAAATCGAGCAACTTCGGCACACCGTCGTCGGTAACGAGGATGTTGGCCGCCTTGATATCGCGGTGAATGATCAGGTTCTGGTGCGCGTAATGTACGGCGACACAGATTTCCTGAAACAATCGGAGGCGCGCGTCGATGTCCAGCCGGTGCAGATCGCAGTAAACGTCGATCGGCAGACCGTCGACGAACTCCATGACGATATAGGGCACGTCGTCTGCCATCGTGCCCCCGTCCAGCAGGCGGGCGATGTTCGGGTGATCGAGATCGGCCAGGATCTGGCGCTCGCTTTTCAGCCGCTCCTCCGTCTGCGGGCTGACCAGCCGGTGCCGGCCGACCTTGATCGCAACCTGCTGGTCATATTGTCCGTCCGCGCGCTCCGCCAGGTAGACCATGCCCATACCGCCCGAGCCGAGCAGGCGCACGATCCTGTAGGCGCCGATCGTCTCGCCGTGCAATTCGTCGCCCGTGAGTTCATGACCGGTCAGCGCGCCGGCCATGGCGTTGACGATGGTAGCTTCGATACCCGCTTCGACGCGGGACGGATCGTCCAACAGGGACATTACGTAATCGCGGAGTTCCGCGTCGTCGCATTGCCGCTCCAGGTACTGCCGGCGGCTTGCCGCATCGAGCTCGCTCGCGGCCGCGAACAGGCTTTCGGCACGCGCAAAGCGCACGGCATCGAGGTCAATCGTCACGGAGTTCATGCGCCAGCCACGCTTTCGCGAATCGCAGGTCCCGATCGACGGTCGCGGACGACACGCCGAGCGCTGCCGCGATCTCGTCGTAGGTCATGCCGCCGTAGTAATGCAATTCGAGTATGTCGCTCTTGCGCTGGTCGAAGTCCGCGAGTTTGGAGAGCGCGTCGTCGAGTTCGACGATGTCCACATCGACGGCCGACGCGACCCGGTCTTCGTCCAGCGTGTGGTGCGGCATGTTGCCGCCTCGCTTGATGCTGCCGCGGGCGCGCGCATAGTCCGTCAGAATGCGGCGGATCATCCGCGCGGCGATCGCAAAGAAATGCGCACGATCGCTGACCGCGAGCTGACCCTCGGAGAGCCGCAGGAAAGCCTCGTTGACGAGCGCCGTCGCCTGCAGCGTATGCCCGGCACGTTCTCCGCGGAGGCGATCCGCCGCTATGCGACGCAGGTCGTCGTAGACCAACGGCGTCAATTCTTCCAGCGCTTCGGCATCGCCGGCACGCCAGTCGCGCAACAACGTGGTGACAGTGGATGACGGCATGGTTCGACCTTCTTAACAAATCACATACGCCCCCGCAATTCAGTGCCGATATCGTGCCTGCTGGTGACCGTATACGTGTCGGACTACACTGATATCGTGTGCAACCTCAACCAACGAAAGGAGTTCTTCCCATGCCAGAAACAAACGATCCGCCTCCGAGCCAGACACTTCTGGCCGCAGCTGCCGGCGCTTTTGGTGGTGCGGTTCTCGGCGTCATTGCCGCGACGGCCATGATGGGCGATGGCGACGACAATAACGGCCAGGCCGCTTCACAGGATCAGGATACCCCGGTCGCGGTGGAAGAGACGGAGCTGGCCTCCCGATAGGCCGTACCGGCCTGCGGTTTTCGGCGCGCGTGAGGGAATCCGCGCGCCGTTTTCGCTTGTCTGTCTAGGGACACCTCTCGAATGCAGGCTCGCGACCATGTCGAACGAAAAAGAGAAGCGCTACTACGTCATTGACCACGCGAACAAATTACGCGACCGGGAGCGAGGCTATCCCAGGCGGCGATCAGTAACCGGTCTCGCTGGCGAGCGACTTGTCACCGACGAACTGCCGGAAGAACAGCGCCAGCAAACCGCCGGCGATCAGGTGCCAGACTCCCCAAACCGCCGCGATGGCCGCGGCGCCACCGAGACCCTTGAGCTGGCTCAGGAGGATCACGAGCGCAAGTCCTGAGTTCTGGATACCGATTTCGAAAGTCAGCGCGCGACGCGTCGGCGGTTGCCGCGACAGCGCCCGTCCGGCCAGCGCGCCGATGCCGAATGCCACGGCGTTGTGAATCACGACCACCGTTCCCAGCAGCGGCACGGCCGGCCAAAGCACAGGGAAGAAGTAGGCAATGCCGTAGACGATGACGCCGACCAGCACCGACACGCCGAGCACGGTCGTACGCTTGCGGATTCGGGCGGCGACGTCCGGGGCTTTGGCGGCGACGACCATGCCGAGTACCAGCGGCACGGCGAGCAGGAAAGTCGTCTGGGCCAGGAAGATCGTCGGACTGACGTCCAGGGTTTGAAGTAGATCTGCCGTCGGCTCGTAAGCGTGTGACCAGAGCAGTATCGATGTCGGCGTCAGTACTGCGGCAAGCAGACTGGATGTCGCCGTCAGCGCAACCGATGCCGCGACGTTGCCGCGCGAAAGATAGGTCAACAGGTTCGAAACGGCACCGCCCGGGCAACAGGCGACGACAATCATGCCCAGCGCTATCGACGCCGCCGGCTCCATGAGGAGGATCAACAGGAATGTGCCGAGCGGCAGCAAGACAACCTGCGAAACGACGCCGCCGGCAAAAAGCAGCGGGCGGGTCCGCAGAAACGAGAAATCCTCGACACGTAACCCGAGCGCTACGCTGAACATCACGAGCATCAGCGCGAGCGCGACGCCGACCTGCCCGATCGGGTCCAGGACGATACGGAGACGGTCGAGGGCGTCGATTTCCATCGGCGAACGATATCACGCATACCGCGGCAGCGGCGGGTCAGCCAGAGGCTGCTAGTCCCCGCGCGTCGCGTACTCGATCACCGACGCCGTCCTCATTGCCGCCGGACGGATATCGTCATCGCCGGGCTCGAACGCGATACAACGCACTCTCTTCATCGGCAGGCCTTGCGACAGCATGTAGACCGAATGTCGCTCGAGCCGGCACGGTTTCTGCTCCGGCATGTCGAGCACGAATCGTGTCGCCCAGTTCTTCTCGAGCGGCGGTACTCGACCCATTTCGACGGTAAGGCGCGTGAAGAAATGCTCGTCCATGGCGGCCCGGTCCGCGATGCTCATGCTGTCGAGGATCTGTTTGTAGCGCTCCTTGCGGCGCTGGTACAGGTCGATGAAGGCCTGGGCGATGAATGTTCCGGCAGCATCGTGATGATCCTCACCGATCTGTTCTGCCACGAAATCGATCAGCTTGCTGAACGTCTCGCGATCCTCGTCGCGTTCGGCTCGCTCGCGGATCGATGCTTGCTGCAAGGTCGCCAGGCCTTCGGCCGACAGGTCTTCCCTGAGTTCTGCGTCGTGTTTGCCGAAGTAGTCGGCAAAGAACATCTCGAAAGTGAACTCGAGGCCGACCTCGCCGGAGGGCAGCGCTGCCTCGAAATACCGGTCCCGGCGGGTTTCAAAAGGTTCTCTTGCCGATGCGGTTGCCGCCATCCGGTGCGCCTGTTCCTGTTTCCGGGTCGATGTCGTCGAGACCCGATCTTAACGCGCTGCAGGCCACGCCAGGCAAGGGATTCACGGATTTGTGATACGGCGGTACGCGGACGATGTGAGCCAGTTCACACTGACCGGGCCCTACCCCCTATCGTTCCCCCTTGTGAGCATCGAAGAATTCGAACAAGAGTCCGGAGCCCCAGAAGTCGGTGTCCTCCCCGGGTTCGATACAGTCGGTCTGGTCAGGCATGCTGCGCGACTGCATCCCGGTGACACATTGGCCGTTGCTGCCCCGAAAGCCGGACGTGCCGGGCCAACGGTGGTCGCCATCGGGCCAGAGGCAATCGATGGACGGATGCGCCGAATCGCCGCAGGCAATCGTGCACTGCACGTTTTCGTGCTCGAGCAACGGCGACGTCCAGTCCTCGAGGTCGACGCCACAGGCTTCTTCATCGTTCCATTCGCGGGTTACCGCCGTGGTGCTGGCGAAGAACCAGCCGCCCGAGCTGACGCGGCCATCGTGCGGCGCCGTCTCGTCAGCGCCGCCATTGATCTGGAGCAAAGGCATCCGGCGCGTCGGCGTGCACTCGAAGCCCGGTTCGAGACGGCCGCCGACGAGCGCGGTGGCCGCAAACAGCTCGGAAGCCTCACAGGCAATCCGGTTCGCCATCATTGCACCATTGCCGAAACCGGCGACATAGACTCGATTGTTGTCGACGGCCCAGCGTTCGGTGACTTCGTCGACGAGCGATTTGAGGAAACCGACGTCGTCGTTGCACGACGTCCAGCCGCAACGACCGCAATCGCCGCATTCGGGCGGGCACGGAATCCTGTCGCGATCCGGTGTGCAGATCGGCCCGGACGGACCCGTATCGAAGCCGTCCGATATGTGGTTCCAGGATGTCACCGCCCGGGGCTCTCCGTCATCGGCGCTCGACATGAACCAGGTACCCTGCGGGTAGACCATGGCGTAGCCGTATTCCTCGGCGTATTGGTTGAGCCCCTGCGTCACCTCCGCTTCGGCACCGGTCGCGGTCCCGCCGTAGCCGTGCAGGAACAGCGCAACAGGCGGGGCGACATCGCCGCCGTAGGTCGAGGGCAGGAACACGAAATACTCGCGGGTCAGGCCGTCATGCTGCAGCGTGTAGCGCTGCATTTGCGCAGGCCCCTCCGTATCTTGCGTCTCGCCGCAGGCCGCAATGATCGCGAGGCCGAGCAGAATCGGTATCAATCTGTTTCGCATGCGGCCACATGATAGCCGTTCTTGCCGTACTTTCCGAAAAGGCGCGTCCCGGCACGCTCACGTCGCCATGAAATCGCCCGCCTTTCTCGTCGGCCGCTCCGGAGCCGACTCCCCGTGTTTCCGGCCGCATTACTCAATAACACCGGATGCAGCGCCGCTGGTCGACTGTTTTGATCGTTGATCACTCATCATTCAAGGAAGAAGACGATGAAATTTCAGAACGCACTGAGGACTGCAATCTTCTGTCTCGTCCTCACGAGTCTCCCCGCCGTCGCACAGATGAAGAACACCGAGGACGACGAGGATCCGGACTACGTTGGCTGCGAGATGCTCGGAAACGGGATTGGCGCGGCGATGATTTACGCCGGGACGCAGACGGGCGCAAACGCCTGGACCGCCGGTCTGTCGGCAGCGCTCGCCTACGGCGTGAGCGTCGAGACGACGCAATACTGTGATCACGTCACCGAGGCAACGATCGAAGCCTACGAGAACGCGATGAACAACCTCGGTATTCAGATCATGTGGCACCGGTATCACGATCCCTTTATGCCCTGGTGTTTCAGTATCAGGGAGTATGACTGCATTCCGCATATCGAACCGGATGATCTTCCCGACCCGAACCTGCAGCTGTTCGTCGAGCAGAGCTGGGCGGTTGCGCGCCTGACCGCCGAACGGCTTCTCGACGGCGGCACCGGCAATTCGACTCACATAACGCCGTTCGCACTGGCCGATGCGTTGCAGTCCGCGTTTGAGCGCAGCGGACTCCAATCCAGCCCGTCGTCGTTCCGGAACAGGTTCGCCGGCATCGAATAGGACACCGGACACTCGATGGAAGACCATCTCCGTTCACTCGCACTGTTGATACTCGTGACGCCCTGTTTCTTTCTCGCGATGCGACTTTACAAGCGGCAGCGTGAAGAACCCGACGCCCGTGAACGGCTATGGCAGCGCCTCGGTGTCGTCTGGGCCGTGATCATCTTCGTCGTGGTCAATCTTTCGTTCGAGTACTTGTGGACCACGTACGTTGGCGGCAGCTAGATTTGGCACTGTAAGGCGCGGCAACCCGCGAGCTGCCGTCCCGCAACGGCCCTCGAGGCGCGTTGCCGAATTCGACGACCGCGCGGTGCGCAGATTCCTGTTGTCTCTCCGCAACAGCTTGTGTTTTTGCGACGTGCCATAAATGTCGTAGCGTTTTTGCCGCCGTTACTTCGTCCGACTCTTAGCCGGTCGTCCAATCGCCGACATTGCAAATCAGGAATCTAGTGGACGCTGCTCTACAAGCAGTGGGTTTCTGGTACGTCGTAAAAACGCTGCGGCACTTACGCAGCGAAACTTTAGATGGGTCATATTCACAACACTTCGCCCCACATGCTCAGATTGCCCGACCGGTCGCGCTGGCGACCGTATCTGTTGTTTATTTTAGTGGGGAGACTACTAGTGAGCAGAACAAACTGGTCATCCAGCCATTCCTGGATACTTGCGGTTGCCGCCGCGCTGGCTATTCCCAGCGGCGCACTTGCTCAAACGTCGGAAGACGAAGGCGCCGCGCTCGAAGAGGTCGTCGTTACGGGTTCGCGCATCAAGCGCAGCGACGCCTCCAGCATCAGTCCCATAACGGTGCTTTCCGAAGAAGACCTCGCGGTGTCGGGTAACCTGACGCTGGAGAACTTCATTCAGGACATGCCAGCCGTGAACGGCGGTGACTTCGGCGCCGGCGTCAACAACGGCAACCCCGGCATCGCAACCGTTTCTCTGCGCGGCCTGGGACCGAACCGGACGCTGGCACTTGTCAACGGCAAGCGGTTTGCGTCTGCAGCCGTCAATGGATACGTTGACTTCAACATGATCCCGACGGCGATCGTCGAGAGAATCGAAGTTCTGCGTGACGGAGCCTCGACCGTCTACGGCTCCGATGCCATCGCCGGTGTCGTCAATGTCATCACCAAGAAGGACTTCGAAGGCGTCGATCTTCAGTTCGGTTACGACATCACTGACGAGAATGACGGCGAAATGATCAACGGGTCGGTGGTCTTTGGCAATTCCTTCGACAGGGGCAATTTCGTTCTCGCCGCACAGATCAACAAGCGCGAAGAGATTCGCCAGGGCGACAGAGCGTTTTCCGCCTGCCCGTTCTTTGACGACGGTGTGCAGACCATCTGCGGCGGCAGCCCGACGACGACTCCGGCCTCGTTCACGCCTCTTATCGATGGCGACCCGAGCGTCGGCGGACTCCTTACTGAAGCTCAGGTGTTGGACGCCGGCGGTTTCACGCGGGACTTCGACTCGGCGAGAGACGCGTTCAACTTTGCCGCGCTCAGCTACCTGACCACGCCGCAGGACGT
>JANQGP010000181.1 GCA_028277265.1 Woeseiaceae bacterium
TCGTGACGACCGAAGGCCTTTGGGTGGCGGTCGCCGACGGCATCGCAGCCGGCGACCAGGTCATCGTCCGCGGCGCCGAGCGCCTCATGCCGGGGCAGCCGGTGGAGATCATCGCCAGCCCCTGAGCGCGAATCGTGGCGCGGCAGCCGTTCATTTGACGTAGCGCTTCGCGACCTCGCGATAGGCCTCGCGAAACGGCATGCCCTTTTCGGTGACGAGGCGATAGGCTTCCTCGGTCGCGAAGATGCCGTCGTCGAGCTCGATGTTGTCGGGCACGAACGCAAGCCCTTCGAGCAGGTAGGCCATGATGTCGACGCTGTCGATCGCGAGATCGATGGAACGGAATACCGGGCTCTTGAGACGCTGCAGGTCGCGGTGGTAACCGGACGGCAGCTTCGCCGTGATCATGAGCGTTTCGTCGAGACAGGCCTGACTGGTCGCGGACGATGCGCGTAACAGTTCGAGCACGTCGGGGTTGCGCTTCTGCGGCATGATCGATGAACCCGTGGTCACGTCCGGCGCCAGTGTGATGTAGGCGAACTCCTGCGTGTAGAACAGCAGCAGGTCGCTCGCCATGCGCGACAGGTCCTGCATCATCAGCGCGATCTCGAACAGCAATGCACTTTCGGCTTTGCCGCGTGACAACTGCGCGGCCGTGACCGGTGACTGGGTCGCGTCGAAACCGAGGCGCCTGGTCGTGAACTCGCGATCGAGCGGCAAGCCCGGCGTGCCGTAGCCCGCGGCGCTGCCGAGCGGATTCCTGTTGATACGCCGGTGCACGGCCCTGAGACCGTCGACGCCGTCCGCGAAGCCTTCATCGAAACCGCCGCACCAGAGGGCTACCGACGACGGCATTGCATGCTGCATATGCGTATAGCCGGGGAGCTCGACGTCGCCCTGGCGGTCGGCCAGGTGTGCAAGCGCCACCCGCAGGTGTTCGACACGTCCGGCGAGATCGAGGGCGGCGTCGCGCAGGTAGAGCCGCAGTGCCGTCAGCACCTGGTCGTTGCGGGAGCGCCCGAGATGCAGGCGCCCGCCGGCCGGCCCTATTCGCTCGGTCAGTCTTGATTCGAGCGCCGTGTGGACGTCTTCGTCCTCGAGCGTTATCTCCCAGTCGCCCGCCTCGAAGCTCGCCTGAAGCGCACGCAATCCGTCACAGATCGCATGGCAGTCGTCGTGCGAAATCAGGTCCTGGGCGGCGAGCATCTCGGCGTGCGCGATGGAGCCGCGCACGTCATAGGCGACCAACCTCGCATCGAGCAGGTGATCTTCGCCGGCCGTGTAGCGCAGCACCCGTTCGTCCAGCGGCAGGCCTTTCTCCCAGAGACGGCTCACGACTCTGCCGCCTGCTCTTCGGGCGTCAACGCAGCGATATCGTCGACGACGAGCGTGCCCGTACCTTCGTTCGTGAAGACTTCGAGCAGGATGCTGTCCGCGAGCTTGTAGGAAATGACGTGCACACGGGAAACGCCGTCCTTGATCGCCGCATCGATGGCCGCCGCCTTCGGCAGCATGCCGTCGGCCAGGATACCTCTCTCCTTGAGTTCCTCGAGATGCTTGCGGTCGATGTAACTGATCAGTGATCCCGAGTCGTTGACGTCTTCCAGAATGCCGGTTGCACCCGTTACGAGAATCAGTTTTTCAGCGTCGAGTTCCGCGGCGATGGCCGCGGCAACCGTGTCGGCGTTGATGTTGAGCAGCGTGCCCGACTCGTCGCAGGACAGCGGGCTGACGACGGGCATCAGTCCGTTGTCGAGCTGTTTTCGCAGGATATCGGCTTCGACCGCGTCGATGTCGCCGACGAAGCCGTAGTCGACGGACTCGCCGTCCTTGCCCTCGACGGGCGGTCGCTTGTGCGCGCGGATCAGCCCGGCATCGACACCGCTGATACCGACGGCCGGAATCTGCAGGTCACGGCACGCGGCGAGGATGCGGGTGTTGATCTGGCCGTTGAGGATCATTGTCGCGACGTTGAGCGATTCGCTGTCCGTGACCCGACGGCCTTCGACGAACCGCGTATCGAGGCCGAGGTCCGTTGCGAGCTTGGTCGACTGCGGTCCGCCGCCATGTATGAGCACGGTGCGAATGCCGACCTGGTGAAGAATGCCGACCTGCTCGACGAGCGCCGTCGCGAGCTCGGGATCGGCAAACACCTCGCCACCGGCCTTGATCACGAAGACCTTGCCCTTGAACAGGCGAATGTAGGGTGCCGCGTGCTTGAGCGCCGAGACGACGATCGCGCGGTCGCGATTGCTGGTCATGAGGTGCCTCCGAGCATCCGGTGCAGCACCGCCATCTGCGCGAGCATGCGGTTGCGCGCTTCGGGAATCACGATGCTGCGGGGTCCGTCGAGAATCTCGTCGGCGACGACGACGCCGCGCCGGACCGGCAGGCAGTGCATGAAGCGCGCATCGTCCTTCGCGTTGCCGAACCACGATTCATCGACGCACCACCCGAGATGCTGCTCGCGCAGTTTCTGATCGGCCGGCCTGTCGCCGTAGTGCCGTGTCGACGCCCATGACTTGGCGTAGATGACGTGGGCATCTTCCATCGCCTCACGTCGATCGGCCGTTTCGCGAACCGATCCACCCGATTCCTCGGCCGCAAAGATCGCCTTCTGCATGACCGGCGCGGGCAGCTCGAAACCTTCAGGCCGCAACACCGTCACGTCCATGCCGCGCATCGCGGCCATGTGCAGCGTTGCGGCAGGAACCGCCAGCGGCAGCGCTTTCGGGTGGTATGCCCAGCTCAGGACGAACTTGCCGCCGTTGGCCGGCATGTCGAAATCGTCGAGGGTCTTCCAGTCGGCAAGGCTCTGGCACGGGTGATTCATCGCCGATTCCATGTTGATGTACGGTGTGTCGATGAGCTCGGTCAGCGAATTGAAGCGCGTTTCCGCAAGATCGTTTTCGATCTTCTTGCGATCGGCGAACGCACGGATGCCGATGGCATCGCCGTAGGATGCGATCACCGGAACCGCCTCGCGGATGTGCTCGGCTGCGACGCCGTCCATGACGATACCGTCGCGTACTTCGAGGCCGTGGATCGACATGTCCGGGGAAATCACGAACGAGCCACCGCCCAGGCGAACCATCGCGGCCTGGAACGACGCCAGCGTGCGCAGCGACGGGCTCAGGAACAGGAGAGACAGCACTTTTCCCTTGAGGGCCTCGGGCTCGGGGTGGCTGTCGAGTCGTCCCGCCAGGTCGACAAGGGCCCGGATCTCTTCATGGGAATAATCGGCGAGGTCGTTGAACGCTTTCATTGGGAAATCCTTCGTCAGTCCGTCGCAGGCGCGATATTGGCGAGCGCATGCGCAAGGTGATCTACGTGTTTGTCCTGGAGAACGAGCGGTGCAAGAATGCGCAGCACCTCGGGGTCGCTGCTCGTGCCGGCCAGTATGTCGTGGTCGAGGAGGGCGTCGCGCACCTCGGTCGCGGGCCGGTCGCACACTAGCCCCAGCAACAGGCCCATGCCCTGGATCCTGCGCACCGGTCCGGTGATGCACAGGTCGCGAATCTGTCCCTCGCGGGTTCGTACGTTTGCGAGCAGATGCTCGGCGAGAATGCCCTGAATCGTCGCCGTGATCGCAGCGGCCGCAATCGGGCCGCCGCCGAACGTCGAGCCGAGGTCGCCGGTGCCGAACTGGGAGGCCATGCCGTCCGAGCACAACACGGCGCCGCACGGGATACCGCCGCCGAGCGCCTTCGCACTCGTCAGGATATCGGGCACGATGTCGTGAGCCTGAACCGCAAAGAACCGGCCGCAACGCCCCATGCCCGACTGCACCTCGTCGGCGATCAGCACGACGCCGTGCCGTTCTGTTTCCCGTCTCAGAGTCTCGACGAAGTCGAGCGACAGGTCGTAGGCGCCCGCGACGCCCTGGACCGGCTCGAAGATGACGGCCGCAATGCTCGGGTCGATCAGGGACTCGGCGGCGCCGATGTCGTCGCGCGGAATGAAATCGACCTCGAACGGTTTGTCCGGAAAGCCGTACCACTTGCCGGCGTTCCAGGTGACGGCGGCCGCGGCCGCCGTCCGGCCGTGGAAACTGTGCGCGATCGCGAGCACCTTCCGCCGGCCCGTCGCCATGAGCGCCATTCGCAGCGCGTTCTCGTTGGCCTCGGCACCCGAGTTCACGAAGAACACGCGGTCGAGACCGGTCGGCGCAACGCGTGTCAGCTGCTCCGCGGCGTCGGCACGGACGTCGAGGGCAACGGCATTGCTCTGGAACAGGAGCTTGCCGCTCTGCTCCTGGATCGCGCGTACGAGGCGCGGGTGCCCGTAACCGAGTGCCGCAACCGCATGGCCACCGTAAAGATCCAGAATACGCCGCCCGTCGCGGGTAAAGATGTCGCAGCCGCTCGCACGCTCGGGCACGAACGGCAACTGGCCATAGACGGGAATCGTCAGTGCCGCTTCGCGGACCCGCGGGTCCTCATGTACCTCGCCGGCCGCGGCCATCACGTCCACCCCGGAGCGGGCATGTCGAGGCCCGCCGTTTCGGGCAGCCCCCAAAGGCGATTCATCCACTGCATCGCGCCGCCAGCCGCCCCTTTGACGAGATTGTCGATGACGGCCATGACGACGACAGCGCCAGCGTCAGCGGCAACGCCGATGTGGCAGTGATTGCTGGCGACGACG
>JANQGP010000231.1 GCA_028277265.1 Woeseiaceae bacterium
GTGGTCGATGACCTTGAAACCGCAACCCCGCGGGTGTCGATCGACGCCGTCGATGAAGTTGAAATCGATGTCGTAGATCGACGAACCGTCTTCGTACCGGTCGATCAGATAGACGGTCGCGCCGCCAATGCCCTTGATCGCCGGTAGACGCAGTTCCATCGGGCCGGTCGGAATCTCGACGGGCTCCGCACCCTGCTCGAGGGCACGATCGTAGGCCAGGTGGGCGTCCCTGACACGGAATGCCATGCCGCAGGCGCAGGGGCCGTGCTCGCGCGCGAAGTACCAGGCCTTGCTCCTCGGTTCGTTGTTGATGACGAAGTTGATGTCGCCCTGGCGCCATAGTCGTACGTCCTTGGAGCGATGCGTCGCGACCTCCGTAAAGCCGAGCAGGCTGAATGCGGTCTCCAGCACGGCGGGATCGGGGGCGGCGAATTCGACGAACTCGAAGCCGTCGAGTCCTAACGGATTGTCGAAGAGATCGGCCATCACGGAGTCCTCAGTATTGCTGCTACTCATCCTTTGACATTATGCGCGTATTATTCGAAAATCGTGTTCTAATAGCGACACATAACCTAGAAAGTTGAAACAATTGTTTCAAAACCTGGTCACTGTCCCCTTTTTCGGGGAGGGACAGTGACCAGGTTTCTGGAGGGCATCATGAAGTTGAACCGCGTGGACCGCCGTCTGCTTGCCGAGCTGCAGCGCGATACGACCCGCAACCAGAGCGAGCTCGCCGAAATCGCCGGAATGTCCCGGACCTCGTGCTGGCGGCGCATACGCGATTTCGAGGACGCGGGCGTCATCGAGCGGCAAGTGGCGCTGCTCAATCCGAAAAAGGCGGGTTTCAATCTCGAGGTACTGCTGTTCGTTGCGATGACCGAGCACAGCGACGAGAATCGCAAGAGCTTCGAGCGGCACGTCTCGCTACTGCCGGAGGTCATGGAGTGTTTCTCGGTGTCCGGCGACCGGGACTATCTGTTGCAGGTCATCGCAAAGGACATGGAGAGCTACAACGATTTCCTCAATGCGCAGATCCTGCGGCACAAGGCCGTGCAGTCCGCGAGTTCGACGTTCGTCCTGCGCCGCGTCAAGTACTCCACGGCCTTGCCCATCGAATCAGTCGGCTAGCAACAGGGTAATCGACAGTCCGTCGCACATGATGTTGCCGCCATCCTGAATCGACGCCGCTCCGCTGGAGAACGCGACTCGCCACCGGGCGGTGCCCGGCAAGCGCAGCACGCGTTCTTCGCCGTGGCCGTTGATCGCGATCGCCAGTGCCTGGCCCTTGCCGTCGCCGCGTTCGCTCGCAATGACCACGGTAAACGCGTGATTGTCAGCCCATTCGTGGCTCTGTTTTGCTTCGCCGTCGCGATTGAGCCATTTGATCGTGAACGTCTCGCCGTCGCGTTCGAGCTTGTCGTTCACGAAGTGAGGAATGCGCAACAGAGGTTGCTCCCGGCGGAGGTGAACGAGTTCCCGCACCTCGGCGAAGAAGTCCGCATCGCGCTCGAGGCCCGACCAGTCGATCCAGCCCGTCTCGTTGTCCTGAGCGTAGGCGTTGTTATTGCCGTCCTGCGAGTTCCCGAATTCGTCACCGGCAAGCAGCAGCGGCGTGCCCTGTGAGAACAGCAGCGTGGCGAGCATGTTGAGGCGCTGACGCCGCCGCAGCTCATTGATGCCCGCGTCGTCCGTCGGGCCTTCTGCGCCGTAGTTGTTGCTGAGGTTGTGCGCGTGGCCGTCGCGGTTGTCCTCGCCGTTGGCATGGTTGTGCCGCTCGTTGTAGCTGACGACGTCCATCAGCGTAAAGCCGTCGTGCGCGGTAATCAGGTTGACGCTCGCCAGTGGCGGCCGGCTGGTGTGCTCGAACAGATCCGCCGACCCGTGAAGACGCCGCGCAAGTTCGCCGGCAGTATTCGCGTCCCCGCGCCAGAACGCGCGCACGGCATCGCGATACCGGTCGTTCCACTCGGCCCAGCGCGGAGGAAAACGGCCGAGCTGGTAGCCGCCCGGACCGGGGTCCCAGGGTTCGGCGACCAGCTTGACGTCGCGCAGCGCCGGCAAATTGCTGATCTCGGCCAGGAACGGGTGCGTCGGCGAGAAGCCGTCGGCGCGTCGCCCGAGGATCGTGGCAAGGTCGAAGCGAAAGCCGTCGACCTCCATATCCGTTGCCCAGTAGGCGAGGCTGTCGAGAACGAGCTTCCTGGCACGCACGTGATCGATGTTGAATGTGTTGCCGCAGCCCGTGTCGTTGATGTAGTGGACGTGCGCGTTCGATTCGGTGCGGTAATAGCTGCGGTTATCGATACCGCGGAAACTCACCGTAGGGCCGAAACGGTCTCCTTCGCCGGTATGGTTGTAAGCCACGTCGAGAATGACCTCGAAGCCCGCATCGTGAAGTGCGCGAACCATGTCGCGAAACTCGCCGATCGGGTCCTCGGCCGCAAAGCGCTGCATCGGCGCAAAAAACGAAATGCTGTTGTAGCCCCAGTAGTTGTTCAGGCCGAGCCGGTGCAGGTGCTGCTCGTTGATGAACGCGTGTACGGGCTGCAGCTCGATCGCCGTGACCCCGAGCGCCTTGAAATGCGCGAGAACCTCCTTGTTCCGCATGCCGGCGAAGCGGCCGCGGTCGGCTTCGTCGACGGCGGGATGACGCATCGTAAAGCCGCGCAGGTTGCATTCGTAAAAGACGGTCTCGCGCCAGGGAATGCCCGGCTTCTCGGGCTTCGTGCCGCCAAAGGCGTCGTGCACTACGCATTTGGGGACGAACCGGGCGCTGTCGGCGGTGTTCTTCCCGAACGTGCCGCCGTTGTTTATGTAGTCGAGGACGGCGAGGTCCCACACGAATTCGCCGTCGAGGGCCCGTGCGTACGGATCGATCAGGAGCTTCGAGGGATTGCAGCGAAGCCCCTCGTTCGGTTCCCACGGGCCATGCACCCGGTAGCCGTAGCGCTGGCCGGCCCTGCAGCCGGGCAGGTACCCGTGCCAGACGCCCTTGTCGCAGCCCGGCAAGTCGATACATCTCGATTGATGACCTTCGGCGTCGAACAGGCACAGCTCGACCCGCTCGGCGACCGCCGAGTAAATCGCGAAATTCGTGCCGTCGGGATCAGGCGTGGCACCGAGCTGCCCGGGGTCGCCAGCGTGCATCAGGTACCGTCGAGAAGAATCGGGTCCAGGTTCCAGATGTCCTCGTTATAGTCGCGCATCGTGCGGTCAGTCGAGAAACGCCCGGACGACGCCGAGTTCAGGATACTCATGCGCGTCCAGCCGGCCCGATCGCGGTAGGCATCGGCAGCGCGTTCCTGCGCGTCCACGAAACTGCGAAAGTCGGCTGCTGTCATCCAGGGATCAGACGGCTCGCGTATCGACTGCAGGATGGAATCGAACACGCCGGGCTCGAAGCGATTGAAGTGGCCACTCTCCAGCATTGCGATGACGCGCCCGAAGCCGTCGTCGGCGTCGATGATTGCAGACGGGCTATAGCGGCCGCGCAGTTCGGCAATCTCCTCGACGGTGAGCCCGAACAGGAAAAAGTTCTCCTCCCCGACCGCCTCGCGAATTTCGACATTCGCGCCGTCGAGTGTGCCGATCGTGACCGCGCCGTTCATCATGAACTTCATGTTGCCGGTGCCGCTTGCCTCCTTGCCGGCCGTCGAGATCTGCTCGGAGAGATCGGCCGCCGGGCAGATCAGCTCCATTGCCGAGACGTTGTAGTCGGGATAGAAGATCAGCTGCAGCCTGCCCTCCATCGCCGGATCGGAATTGATGACCTGGGAAACGTTGTTGATGCACTTGATGATCTTCTTGGCCATGACGTAGCCCGGCGCGGCCTTTCCGCCGATGATGATCGTGCGCGGCACCGTTTCGTGACCGCCGCGAATACGTTGGTACAGGTACACCGCGTGCAGCAGGTTCAATAGCTGTCGCTTGTATTCATGGATTCGCTTGACCTGCACGTCGAACAGGGTCGCCGGATTGACGACGAGGCCGGTCCTGTCCTGCAGGTCCCTCGCAAGCCGCGTCTTGTTCGTCTGCCGGACCTTGCGCCAGGCCCTTTGAAAGTCCGGGTCGTCGGCGAATTCGGCCAGCCTGCCGAGTTCGGTCAGCTCCGTTGTCCAGCCATCGCCGATCTTGTCGGTAATTAACTCCGCCAGCGGCTTGTTGCAGGCCGCCAGCCAGCGGCGCTGCGTGACACCGTTGGTCTTGTTGTTGAAGCGCTCGGGCCACATTTCGGCGAAGTCCCGGAACAGCCCTTCGCGCAACAGGCGCGAGTGCAGCTCGGCCACACCGTTCACCGAGAAGCTGCCGACGATGGCGAGATAGGCCATGCGAATCATCGGTTCGGAGCCTTCTCTGATCAGCGACATGCGTGCGATGCGATCGTTGTCGCCGGGCCACTGCTGGCTGATCTCGACGATGAAGCGCGCGTTGATCTCGTAGATGATGTCGAGCACACGCGGTAGCAGGCGCCGGAACATCGACACAGGCCATGTTTCGAGCGCCTCCGGCAACAGCGTATGGTTCGTGTACGCCATCGACTTCTGCGTAATCGCCCAGGCTTCGTCCCAACCGAGCTCGTGAACGTCGATGAGCAGGCGCATGAGCTCGGCAACGGCAATCGCGGGGTGGGTGTCATTGAGCTGGAAGCAGGTCTTCGCGGCGAAATCCTCGAAATTCTCGCCGTGACGCGTGATCCAGCCGCTCAACAGGTCCTGCAGGCTGGCCGACGCAAGGAAGTACTGCTGCCGCAATCGCAGCTCCTGGCCGTTCTCCGAATCCGCGTTCGGATACAGGACCATCGTGATGTTCTGTGCCTCGTTCTGGGTGGCAACCGCGTCGGCGTAACTGCCCGCATTGAACTCGCCGAGGTCGAACGCGTGCGGGGCCGAGGCGGACCAGAGGCGCAACGTGTTCACGACGTTGTTCCGGTAGCCCGGAATCGGGATATCGTACGGGACGGCGAGGACGTCCTCTGTGTCCGCCCAGGCATGACGGGTTACGCCGTTGCCGTCTTCGTAGACGATGCTGCGGCCGCCGAAGCGAACCGTCTGGGCGTATTCGATACGCTCGATCTCCCAGGGGAAACCCTCGCGCAGCCACGAGTCGGGTTCCTCGATCTGGTAGCCGTTCTCGATGCGCTGGTGGAACATGCCGTACTGGTAGCGGATGCCGTAGCCGATAACGGGCAGCGACAGGGTCGCGCAACTGTCCAGGAAGCAGGCGGCCAGCCGGCCCAGACCGCCGTTGCCGAGACCCGCGTCCCGTTCGCTGTCGATGACGTCCTCGAGGTCGAGGCCGAGACGATTCAGCGCATCGGCCGTTTCGTCTTCGATGCCGAGATTGAGCAGCGCGTTGCGCAACAGCCGGCCCATCAGGAACTCGAGGGACAGGTAGGCCGTGCGGCGCGTGTCGTCGCGCTGGGCCGCCTTGCGTGTTTGCGACCAGCGTTCCATCAACCGGTCTCTCGCGGCGTACACCACGGCCTGGTAGAGGAACGGCGACTTCACGTCGATTGTGCGTCGACCGAGCATGCGGCCGAAATAGTGCGTGAAATCCTGGAGGATCGCGTCGGCGTCCATCGGCAGGTTCGGCGCTTGCAACAATTCGATACTGCCGGCCTTGGCCGACTTATCCGGTTTGGCGGACATGGATGGTCTCTCCCTCAGGCGTCTTCGTTCCGCGGTGCCAGTATAAGCGTAGCCAGCGGCGGCAGCGAAAGACGCAGTGAACTGTTCCTGCCATGGTGTGGCGTGTCATCGGCGAGCTGGACGGCAGGATCGTGGTTGCTGCCGCCGTACACCGCGGCATCCGTATTGATCAATACGTCATACTCACCGGAATGGGGCACGCCGATCCGGTAGTCATCGCGCACGACCGGCGTCAGGTTGCAAACACAGATGATGAAATTCCCGGACCGGTCCCTGCGCAGCCACGAGAACACGCTGTTTTCGCGGTCGTCGAGGTCGATCCACTCGAAGCCGTCGCCGGTAAAGTCGATTTCGTGCAGCGCGGGAACGGAACGGTAGGTTCGATTGAGATCCCGGACAAGCGCCTGCACGCCCCGGTGCGGCGCGAACTCGAGCAGGTGCCAATCCAGCGAGTGATCATGATTCCACTCGTGGGACTGTGCGAATTCCGCGCCCATGAACAGGAGTTTCTTGCCCGGGTGTGCAAACATCGATGCGTAGTAAGCGCGCAGGTTCGCGAAACGCTGCCATTCGTCGCCCGGCATGCGGCCGAGAATCGAACGTTTGCCGTGCACGACTTCATCGTGCGACAGCGGCAGAACGAAGTTCTCGTTGAAGGCGTACACGAGGCCGAACGTCATCTTGTCGTGGTGGTACTGACGATGCACGGGATCTTCCTGCATGTAGGCGAGCGTGTCG
>JANQGP010000239.1 GCA_028277265.1 Woeseiaceae bacterium
TCCGTATCCAATAGCTTGCGTGCCACTTCGTTGAGTTCAGCTACCGAAATCCCTTGAAGAATTCGATGCTGTTCTTTACGCCAACCTGGCGCAAGATCGTACCTCTGCGTCTGCGCAATCACGTTTACCTTGTGGTTGGGCGTCTCGTAGGACAGCGCGTCATTCAGACCAATTGCGCGCCGAGTGAATTTCAACTCGTCCTCGGTCATGCCGCCTTCGACGAAACCCTCGATCTCACCGAAGATCTCCTCGATTGCCGCGGCCGTAACGTCGCTTCGAACGCTGGTTTGCACAACGTAGCGTCCCGAGTACTCATTGGCACGTTGATACGCGAAAGCGCCATAGGTGTAGCCCTTGTCTTCGCGAAGATTCAGATTGATGCGGCTGTTGAACGAGCCGGAAAGCGAGTGGTTGAGCAGATTGAGCCGGTAGTTCTCTCCGAGCGCATCGTAGGTCGTGCTTCTCATCGCCACCCGAATCTCGGATTGCTTGGCGCCGGGAAGGTCGACGAAGTAGATCGTTCCGCCATCAATCTCCGGAAACTGCTCGAACGCCTTGGCGGCCGGAATCGGCCTTGCCGGCCAATCCTCCAGAATACGGAGTCGAGAAAGGACTTCGGCTTTCGGCAGATCGGAAATCACCAGAATCTCCGTGCCTGACGGCGAGTAGTGCCGGGAATAGAACTCGCGGACGTCATCAAGCTCTAATCGTTCGACCGTTTCCTTCAGACCGATGCTCGAGAACGCAAACTGATTGTCGTTCCCGAATAGAACCAGTGGAACCACACGATTCGCAACCTCGGGGGCATACTCGTCGCCGAGCGAAATCAGTTTCAAAGCCTGTTTCTTCCAACGATCGAATTCGTCCGGATCGAATTTCGGATGCAGCAATCGTTCGGTAGTAATCTCGAGCGTCGCATCGAGGTTCTTGGTGAGCCCCCCCAAACTCATGAATGCATACTCACCGTCGGAGTAGAATCGAGCCGTCGAACTCAGCTTGGCCAGCTCAGTGTTCAGGTATTCTGCGGAGTTCTTGGTGGTGGACTCGTTCATCACATAGGAAGTGAGATTCCCGATGCCGAGCTTCTTCCGCGGCTCATGCTGCATACCAATCCTCATGCGCATGAGCACGGCGGTGGTCGGCACCTCATCCGACTGCACACCGATAACGCTAATGCCGTTCGACAGCGAACCCTGCCAGCTCTGCATCGATTGAAGTGCCGGAATCGGGCCGGCCTCAGGCATTACGCTACGGTCGAATTCGTCCACGATGGTCGAATCGACGAACTCTGACGTCTCAATCTCCAGGGTTTCCGGAAGCTGTCGGCCCGGAAACTCCCAATTGTCGGGTGTTGCCAGTGAATCTCGCCCGCCTTCGGGCACGATACGGACGTAAACACCGCCTTTGTCCTTTACGTACTTCTCGTAAGCTCGCACGATGTCAGACGCTTGCAGCGCTTCAATTGCACGAATGTTCGCACCAATCTGATTGGGGTTGCCTTTCAGCGTTTCCATCAGCGCAAGGTAACCGACTTTTCCTGAAACGCTTTGCATTCGAAGGACCGCACCCGTCGTGGCCGCGTTCTTGATCTTGGTAAGATCGTCCTCGCTGACACCCTGCTCTTCGAAGTCGTTCAACACGTCGGCGAATCCTTGCTGCATTTCCTGAAGGCTGTGCCCTTCTGCCGGTATAAAGCTGATCGTGATTGCGCACGACAGTTCTCCGCAAGTATGCGAACCGGTCACGGCAGTGGCCATCCCCGTTGCTTGCAACCGCTGATAAAGACGCGACGAGTTGCCTCTGACCAAAATGTCGGCGAATGCATCAAGCGCTACTTCGTCGGGGTGGCCGTAGTACGTCGTTGGAATCGTAATCCTCAACAAGGGTGTCGTGACGTTGTCCTCCATCGACAGATAACGATCCTCGTCGAGACTTACGGGTTGCTTTTCCATAGGCTCGACAGCGGGACCACGTGGAATCGGGCCGAAATACTTCTGCACCCATCGCAGTGTTTGCTCGCGATCGATATCGCCACCGATGGTCAATGTCGCATTGTTCGGCCCGTACCAACGGCGAAAGAACGCTTTCAGATCATCGAGGCCAACCTTGTCGAGATCTTCCACGTAGCCGATCGTCATCCAGGAGTACGGATGACCGGGCGGATAAAGCGCTTCTATCGTTTTTTCGTATTGCAGGCCGTAGGGTTTGTTGTCGTAGTTCTGCGCACGTTCGTTCTTCACCGTCGCGACCTGGATGTCGAACTTCTCCTGCGTGACCGCCGGCAGCAATAATCCCATACGGTCGGCCTCAAGCCAGAGAATCTTCTCCAACTGATTTCTGGGTACCGTCTGGTAGTAGTTCGTACGATCGATGTTGGTCGTACCATTCAGTATGCCGCCCGATTCGTTGACGATCCTGAAGTGCTGATCGTCACCGACGTTCTGCGACCCTTGAAACATCATGTGCTCGAAGAAGTGGGCAAATCCGGACTTGCCAATCTCTTCACGAGCCGATCCCACATGATACGTGACGTCGACGTGTACCAGTGGGTCCGACCGATCCTCGTGCAGAATCACGGTAAGGCCATTTTCGAGTTCGTACTTCTCGTACTGAATGACGATCTGGTCTTCGCGGTTCTCGATCGTCTCAATGTGCCTTATCGTAGGTTCGGTTGCGGGCTCGCTGCCCGTGACGGAACAACCGGTGGTTGCGACGACAATAGAGAGCAAGCTAGCCGAACAGATAGTGCGCAGCGGCGATTGTCTATTTCTCACGAGTCCAGATTCCTTGTGGATGGTGTAGGAGGATTACGCGACCCGAGCGCACTGCAGAAATTGCAGCACACTCGGGCGCGAAGGGGTTTAGTTGAAGCTTTTTCTGAACGATAGGGTGTAGCGACGCAGCCGGTTGTCGCCGTAGGCGCTGAAGCGCCCGTCCGTTGGCGAAACCGACGGAATCGCCGCGGGAACTTTGTCGAAGGCGTTCTGGACGCCCAGCCGGATCACGGTGTCCGCCAACAACTCACCCAGCCAGCCGTCGACGTTCGCGCGATACGCCACGAAGAAATCGTGATAGGTCTCGGCCGGAATATCGGCACGTCCTTGCCGCCGCGTAGTTTGATCCACGATGAATTCGCTGGCCGTCGCCGTGTAGACGAAGTAGTTGTGATAGTACTGGGCGTTCCAACCCAACGACCACACATCACGTGGACTCTCCCACGTAGCGCCCGCGTTGATGCGCCAATCGAGAGGGCCGCCGTCAAACCCGACACTATCGATGACTTCGCTGTCAGGTGTTAATTGTGACTCAAAATCTTCCATCTTGGTGGCGACGCCGTAGAGACGGAAGTCTCCGTAGTCGTCGGTTTCGAACACCTGGTCGAGTTGAAGGTCGAGAGACGTCGACTTTGTTTTGGCGAAATTCAGCGCCGTTCGGTCAAAAAACTCGATCTCGCCGCCCGTGAATCCCGCCGCTATATCCGCCGGCGTCAGATCCGCTCTGACAACTCGGTCGGGAAACGAGTCTTCGAGATCCAGAATCTGCTGATTGATCGGAAACAGGATTTCTCCGTCTTTCTCGACGACCGAGTAGTCGACCGACAAACGAAATCCCGGTAAGAACCTGGGCGTGAAGATCGCACCGAACGACCAGCTTTCCGATTCCTCCGGCTCCAGGTCCGGGTTGCCGCCGAAGCGCACCCTCGTCTGCGTGAAGAAGGGGTTGCCGCCGCGCTTCGGATCCGTGCCGGTGACGAAGAAATTGGGATCTTCCTGTGCGAACACCTGGTTGACCGACGGTGGCAAAAAACCGGTGCCGAAGCTGCCGCGAAACAGCACGTCCTCACTGACCACGTACCGAAAACCGGCCGTGTAGTCGGCCGACGAGAAGGAGTTCTTTGCCCTCTCGATTGTACCTGTCGGAACATCTCCACGAGCACCAACGGCGAATCGGGCATCCGCTGCCGGCGACTCGGTCTCGTAGCGGTCGTAGCGCGCAGAGAGCTGCAGCTCGAGTGACTGCAACAGCGGCGTTTCGCCCTCCAGAAGCGGCACCAGCGCTTCGAGATAGATGCTGTCCGTGGATTGACTCCGCTCCGGAATGAAGAACGTATCGAGCGTCCCCGGAGCGCCGGAGATGAAGTTGTACGACTCGTCGTACGAATCCTCCAGGGTCTCGTCCCGAGTCTCCAGCAGAGCGGAGATATTGACAGAACCGGCCGGCAACTCGAATGCCGGACCGGACACGCGGACGGCGAAGTTCCTCAACTCCGTATCGCGCGGACCGACGATGTTGTTGGGCGACAGTACCGCAAACGGTGAAAGATCGACCGGAAACTGCGACAAGTCCCGAAAGACGTCGATCAGCCCGGACCGGATGGCCGGGTTGACGCCGAGGACCACGTCGAAGCCCGGTGACGTCGATGTGGATTCGGTGCGTGCCCGGCTCCAGTTGTAGTCTGCCGACAACACCCAGCTGGTGGCCAGTTCGTATTGCACACCGCCAACGAATTGCAGCGTTTCCTGGGTTGCCTCGCTGGCAAACGTCGGTCCCAGTGACGGGTAAGTCACTACTACGGTACCCTGGAACGGATTCCCCGGCACCCCACCGGGAATGCCCACAGTCCGTGGTAGTGTCGCAACACGTCGCTGTGCCTCGTTGCGGCTGAACCACCCATCGAGATACGCTTCAAGCTTGGGCGAAAACTCTCGACGTATTGACGCTGAGCCGCTGTAGACCTTGGGCGACTGCCGTATCGGGCGCAGCAATCCATCGAAGTCCTCCGACGGCGAAAGATTGTAGCTACCTGCATTGTCGATGAGCGCCTGTCCGTTGTCCGAAGCAACGCCGGTGTAGCCGAACGGAACGTGCGTCACGTTGCTGCCAAGGTCAGTTCCATCGAGCAGAACCAAGGGGCCGGATATTGACCGAATATTGGTCGTCGCGGCCAGGGATGGGGTGAAAGAGTCGAAAAGCCCGTCCGGGTCGTTTTGCAACAACAGCTGCAAACTGCGATCCCCGAAATCGCGTTCACCCGTCAGCAGTGAGCTGGAGTCGGAGTAGCTCCCGGACAGCAGGATGTGCGTCTTTCCGCCCTCCAGAGCAAATCCGTAACTCGCATCGACACCGTACTCGTCGAAGGCGCCGTCCGTGGTATTGCCGTACCGCAGCTGCACCTCGCTGCCTGAGTAATCGCGGCGCGTGATGATGTTGATCACGCCACCGGTCGCACCGCCGCCGTAGATACCGGACGCGGTTGCCGGCAATACTTCAATCCGTTCGATGGACGCCAGCGGTATGCCGTTGATATCCGCTTGCTGAAAGTCGGCGTTTGTGCCGTCGTTGAAGCTAACTCTTGGGGCACGACGCCCGTTGACGAGGATCAGTGTCTGATTCGCGCCAAGACCGCGCAGATTGATCGAACTGGTATTGCCCAGCGAGCCGTCGATCGAGGTGAACTGCTGGTTCGAAGCCTGCGCTGTGTTCTGTGGCAACCGGGTGCGAAGAAAGTCCTCCAAATTGGTTGCCGCCGAACTCTCCAGATCGTCGGAATTGAACACGACGTAGGGCTGCGGGTCGTCTTCGAAACGTCGAATGCCCACATTTCGGCTGCCGGTAACGACGATAACGTCCATCAGTCCGCGGGACTCCTTTGCGATCGTCTCGTCGTCGATAATGGCGTCCAGACTGCGAAGCTCCTGTAACGAAGAAATCTCCTGGTCGTCGGCCGTATCGGAATCCGAATCTGGATCGTCTTCATCCGAGGATGCAGGAGCTGAAGCAGGGGCCGCGTTGTCGACCGCCGGTACCGCGGTTGCCGCACTGCTTGCTGGCCGCACGACCACCGTATCGTCATTGACAAAGCGGTACTCGAGCCCGGAGTTGCGGAGAATGACGGCCAGCGCCTCGCCCGGGTCCGCGACACCGCTTACGCCGCTCGTCGATTTTCCAGCTGTGATTTCGGCCGCGTAGCCAATCTGAAGTCCGGTTCTTTCCGAGAACTCTCTAAGCGCAGCGGCAAGTGGCTGTGCGTCGATCGTTATTCCGTCTTCACCGTCCTGCGCGACAGCGTTTGTGCCGAATGCGAAAGCAAATCCAATCAGCAGGCTGTAGATGCTTTGTCGAATCATTGTCATCCCCCTTGACCAGGTTGTATTGACGCTCTACGCGCGTCTTAACAACCAAAGAGGGAATCCACCGGAAAAGTGCCACCAGAACTTTCGGTTTGAAGCCATTAATGCTCGTTGGACCCGGAGAGGTCATACAATTCAATCGAACCATCGCTGTGCCGTGCATAGTCCGCTATGCCGGCTTCAGACAGAAAAAGCGCAAACGACTCACGATCGTCGGCGTCGAATGAGCCGCTAATCGCACGATTCGCGATGCCGGGGTCCGAAATGAAAATCTGCTGATCGTTGAACAGGTTGAATTCGAAGATGACGTCAGACAGCGGCCGCGCTTCAAACACCAGCCGGCGATCGCGCCACGAGGTGACTTCGTGCACGTCAGTCTCAACCACCGCTACCTCCCCGCTAACAACCCGGGCCTGTTGACCTACACCAAGCAGCGCGCTTCTCGGAACCGTCGAACCAGAAGCAGATTGCGAAGGCACCGACACTGTTATCGACTGAACGTCTACCAGCCCCTCGACTACGGTCACAGTCGTATCGCTACCTCGGTAGCGCACGTTGAATTGAGTGCCCACTGCTTCGGCGACGGCCGATCCTGTCGATACCCTGAATGGTCGATCTACAACTGTCACCACATCAAACATGGCTTCGCCGGACACGAGTCGAACATCGCGGCGATCGTCGTCGAACAAGACCTGCAATGTCGACTGTGCGTTTAGACTCACAACGGAACCGTCATCCAACAAAAACGTGGTCTGCTCGCCAACGCCTGTCGCGTACTGCTCGAACCCGGGCGCGCGCTCGTGAAGCCCGACCGCCACAGCCATCACGACAGCCGCTGCCAACCCCCAGGCGAATACCGCACGACGGCGCATCCCACGGGCACTCAACCGCGATGGTACGGGCGGTTGCTCTGTATCCGGCAGAGCTATCACATCGGCCCCGAAGGATTCTTTGCGTGCAAGGTCGATCAGTTCATCAACATCGGCATCGTTGACTGACATTGCTACGTCGCTGGAAATTGCAGCCAGGGACAGGTATTCCTGGACATGCTCGGCCGAGGCTGCCAGCCATGACGCCAGTTCTCTTCTGTCTTCATTCGAAAACCCGGCGTCCTGTGCGCGCACGAACCAGATAGCTGCTTCATCCGTAATCTTGTCGAGTCTTCGGCTCATCGGCCACCTCGTTCTTCAGCGGCAATGTGTCGCAACCGCTTCTGGCAATGCGCCAGTCCGCGGGCCAGGTACTTCTGGACCATTTGTCGTGACAGCTCCATGCGTTCTGCAATTTCTTTTTGCGTTAATCCTTCGCGCAGGTGCAGCACCAGCGCCGTCTGGCACTTGGCCGGCAGTTCATTCAATGCCCCGGCGATCATCCGCTGCCGGTTTGCGAGAATGGCCGCGTCGTCCGGTGAGAGCATCGACGACTCCAACTCGTCGAGCTCGATATCTTGTACGGTGTCCGCGTCGATCCTCATCTGTCGGCCCGTATAGAGCTCATGCAGCAGGTTCTTCGCAATCCGAAACAAGTACGCCTGAGGATGCTTTATCAGGTCTGCACGTCGTGTTCGAAGCAACCGCAAATACGCCTCTTGGGCCAATTCAGCGGCGTCGTCCGGGTTTGCCAAACGTGCCGACAGGTATTGTTGCAACCGATCACGATTGTCGGAGAACAGCTTGGCAACCCGCGTTCGAGACTCCAGACTCAAGCAATCCTCCAATTCAATAGCCTATGGTGCGGCACGAAGACAGTGCCAGTTAGTAGAGTGATTTCGAGCGCCAAATGCCACCATTTTTGGGGGCTTGCGGCCAAAACCCGGCTCCGGATCGACGCGCTCGGTAGCCGAGCCTCTGCCGGCCGAACCGGTCCCGCCCGGTAATCTCCGACGTCGCCGTTGTCCATACTACATCGCCCATTCAGACTCACAGCTTCGGCGGATCGAAATTCACCGGGTCGAATGGGGCCCCTGGGGTAGAATCGGCGACTACGACTCTGCGCAGACATCGATCGAGTGGCCAATGAGCAGTTCCAGCGGAAGCTCGGATACGGGCGTTGTGGATATTCTCTACGCGGTTGCTTTGGGCGAGGGCTTCTTTGCGGCCATATACGGCATCAAAGAGGAGCTCGTGGCCGGCCAGTTCCAGCTTTTCGGTGCCGGCGGCCAAACGCTGCTGCGCATTCTGCTCGGTTTTCTCATCATCATCGTCAGCTGGCTGTACTACCGGCGCGCCGTGATCGCGGGCCGCAGCTACCCGACGTCCGAGTTCGCCTTAGACGTCGCCGTGATGATCTCGTACATGGGGCTGTTGTCGTTCGCGGACTGGCCGGCCGCGTTCTATCTGATCGTGTCGCTGATCTGGCTGCTCTACCTGTCGGCACGAATTGCCAGCCGTCAGATGAACAGCGCGTACCTGATGTTCGGCCTGCTCTTCGTTGCCTACTTCGGTGTCGCCTCGGCGAGTTCGTTTCTCGATCAGAGTTACGCGGGCGAGTGGTTGCGCTTCGCGCTGGTGACGGTGGGAGTCGTGGCCTATCGGTTACTGGATCTCAGGCTCAGGGTGCGATACGGGTTCGATTCCTGACGTCTAAGGCCACCAGGCCCTTGTAAAGTGTCAACTTTACTGGTCAAATAGGTGTCAATAAATAATGACAAGAGGGATGACCAGAGTGAGTCAACCAGCCCTCCATGCACGGCTGGACGCACACTCCGCTCGCCGGGCGGCAGCGGAACCCGCACTGATCGGTCCGAACGCGGTGATTCGGACCCTCGAGGCCCTGCGGACCCTCGAAAACCCCGCTCTGGCTGATCGGGTCGCCAGGGCGGCGGACCTGCCCGAACGGGAACCGGAGGCCCTCGTCCCCGAGGTCTGGTTCGTCCGCCTGGTCGCAGCACTGCGCCGCGAGCTGCCGAGCGAACGTGCCGAGAAGGTGCTCGCCTGGGCCGGCGCCGCAACGGCACGCTATGTTGCGCTCAACCGTATCCCGTCGTTTTTCCGATCACTCCTGCGCTTACTGCCGGCGCGCCTGGCGATCCCGCTGCTCCTGGCCGCGTTCCGCCGTCACGCCTGGACATTTGCCGGCCAGAGCGGCTTCGAGGTACAGGGCGGCTACCCCGGCACCATCGTGCTCGACGACGCGCCGACCTGCCGGCATGGCAATCTCACGTCCGGGTCCGGCAGCTACTACGAAGCGGCTTTCGAGGGATTGCTGTCTCTCGCCAGCCGGAGGGTCCGCGTAACCGAAGTCGCCTGTCGCGCCAGCGGCTCGCGTGCCTGCCGCTTTCTCATTCGTCTCGATAACGACCCGTTTCGAGGATAGACACCATGCGAATCGTACTCATACACCCGAACTACCACTCCGGCGGCGCCGAGATTGCCGGCAACTGGCCGCCAGCCTGGGTCGCCTACCTGGCGGGGTCCCTGAAGCGCCACGGCTACGACGACATTCGTTTCATCGACGCAATGACCGAGCACCTCGACGACGAGCAGCTCGCCGCGAAGCTGCGCGAGGAAACTGCGCCTGACGTGATCGGCTGTACGTGCATCACGCCGAGCATCTACCAGGCCGAGCGAACGCTCGAGGTCGCGAAGTCCATCCACCCGAGCGCGACCACGGTGCTCGGCGGTATCCACTCCACGTTCATGTACTCGCAGGTCCTCGGCGAGGCGCCGCAGATCGACCTGATCGTCCGGGGCGAGGGTGAAGAGGTCTTTCTCAACGTCATCAAAGCCGTCGAGGCCGGCACCCTCGAGCGCGACCGTCACAAGATCCGCGGACTGGCATTTCGCGACGGCGACGAGATCATCGCGACACCGGCCCACGCACCGATCAAGAAACTCGATAACCTCGAACCCGACTGGAGCCTGCTCGAGTGGGACAACTACATCTACCTGCCTCTCAATAAGCGCGTCGCCATCCCGAACTTCGCGCGGGGCTGCCCGTTCACCTGTTCGTTCTGCTCGCAGTGGAAGTTCTGGCGCGACTACCGCATTCGCTCGCCGAAGAACTTCGTCGACGAGATCGAGGTACTCGTCAGGGACCACGACATCGGTTTCTTCATCCTTGCGGACGAAGAACCGACAATCAACCGCAAGAAGTTCGTCGCGTTGTGCCAGGAACTCATCGA
This sequence comes from Woeseiaceae bacterium, assembly GCA_028277265.1. Taxonomy (GTDB): domain Bacteria; phylum Pseudomonadota; class Gammaproteobacteria; order Steroidobacterales; family Woeseiaceae; genus UBA1847. The sequence goes on from JANQGP010000239.1 coordinate 10,255, forward strand.
CCGCGACCTCGGGATCGAATGGGGCATCAATACGCGGGTTACTGACATCCTGCGCGATGAGGACTTGCTGCCGTTCTATCGCAAAGCCGGGCTCGTGCACATCTCGCTCGGTACTGAAGCCTCGGCACAGCTCAACCTCGAGCGCTTCCGCAAGGAAACGACGGTCGCGCAGAACAAGAAGGCGATCCGGTTGTTGAAAGACGCCGGCATCGTCGCCGAAGCGCAGTTCATCATCGGCCTCGAGAACGAGACGGCCGAGAGCATCGAGGACACCTATCGCTGGGCCATGGACTGGGACTGCGACATGGCCAACTGGATCATGTACACGCCGTGGCCGTTCTCGGATCTCTTCGAAGAGCTGGCCGACAAGGTCGAGGTGCGCGACTACGCGCGCTACAACTTCGTCACGCCGATCATGAAACCGAACGACATGACGCGCAGCGAGGTGTTCAATGGCGTCATGAAGAACTACCGGCGCTTCTACATGCGCAAGAGCTTCTTCAGCTATCCGTGGTTGAAGGACAAGTACAAGCGGCGCTACATGCTCGGCTGCCTCAGGGCGGCGATGAAGTCCGGTTTTGAGCGCCGGTTCTACGATCTCGGCAGGATCAACTACCGCGGCCAGAAGAACATCGACTTCCGCTTCGATCCGGACCGGGTACTGTCGAAGAACGAACTCGCCGAAATCGAACAGAGCCGGCAAAGCGTCGCGAGCATCTACCAGGCGAAAGGGCACACGGCCGTCGCCTGCGGCGGCGGGCCGGAAGCCGACGACGCGACCATCGAGGCCCGGATGAAATCTCCGGACTACATCGAGAGCGACGGGGACTTCGACCCGGCCGAGGTGCTCGGCGAAGAGCGCATCGACGAGTTCTTCGACCCTCGCGGCTTCGCCAAGCAACGTTCCCGCGCCAAGCGCCAGGCGGCGCGATCCTGACGATCCCGCGGACGAGCTGCGGCCGTGGACACGCTCCGAGACCTGGTCCTGTCCGGCAGGATCGTCGATATCATGCTTGTGCTCGTAGCGCTCGAGGTCTGCGCTATGCTGCTGTTCCGGGGGCGACGCCGGGCCGCTCCGCTTGCGCCACTGCTGGTTAACACCGGCGCCGGGGTTAGCCTGATGGTGGCCTTGCGCTTCGCACTGACCGATTCGAGCTGGCTGCTGATCAGCGCCTGCCTGTTCGCGGCGCTCCTGTTTCATGTCGCGGACGTCACATTGCGATGGGGACTGCGTGCCGGCACCGATCTGCGAGGCGGGTAGCGAAGGAGAAGTGGCAATCCAACAGGAAGCAATCGTCATCGGCAGCGGCTTCGGCGGCCTTGCCGCCGCGATACGCCTCGGCGCCCGCGGTTACAAAGTCACCGTCTGCGAGAAGCTCGACAAGCCGGGCGGCCGCGCCTACGTCTACGAGCAGGACGGATTCACGTTCGATGCCGGACCCACGATCATTACGGCACCGTTCATCCTTGAGGAACTGTGGGTCCTCTGCGGCCGCAATATGGCGGACGCCATCGATCTCGTGGAGCTCAATCCTTTCTACCGGATCCGTTTCGACGACGGTACGTGGTTCGACTACAGCGGCGACGACGAAGCGATGAAGGCGCAGATCGCCAGGTTCGAACCCGCCGACGTCGCCGGTTACGA
>JANQGP010000267.1 GCA_028277265.1 Woeseiaceae bacterium
CAAGGGCGTCATTTCGACGATCGTCCCGGTGGAGGATATGCCGTATCTCGACGACGGCACGCCTGTCGACATCGTCCTGAACCCGCTCGGCGTGCCGTCGCGCATGAACGTCGGCCAGGTGCTCGAGACGCACCTCGGCTGGGCGGCGAAGGGTGTCGGCCGGAAGATCGACGACATGCTCAAGGCCCAGGAGTCGATGGCCAAGCTCAGGAAATTCCTGGAAGAGGTCTACAATAAGACGGGCGGCAAGGCGGAGGACATCAAGTCGTTGTCCGACGCCGAAGTGCTCGAGCTGGCCGGCAACCTGACGGACGGTGTGCCGACGGCGACACCGGTCTTCGACGGCGCGACCGAGGAAGAAATCAAGGGTCTGCTCGACCTCGCCGGGCTCGACAAGTCCGGTCAGTCGACACTGTTCGACGGACGCACGGGAGAGCAGTTCGATCGTGACGTTACGGTTGGCTACATGTACATGCTGAAGCTCAATCACCTCGTCGACGACAAGATGCACGCTCGCTCGACCGGCCCGTACAGCCTCGTCACGCAGCAGCCACTGGGCGGCAAGGCGCAGTTCGGCGGCCAGCGTTTCGGTGAGATGGAGGTGTGGGCCCTCGAAGCCTACGGTGCCTCCTATACCTTGCAGGAAATGCTCACGGTCAAGTCGGACGACGTGCAGGGCCGCACCAAGATGTACAAGAACATCGTGGACGGCGAGCACTACATGGATGCCGGAATGCCGGAATCGTTCAACGTGCTGGTCAAGGAAATTCGTTCCCTGGGCATTAACATCGAGCTGGAGACGGACTAATGAAAGATCTCCTCAAGCTATTCAAGTATCAGAACCCGGTCGACGACTTCGATGCCATCCGCATCGGCCTGGCGTCGCCCGACATGGTCAGGTCGTGGTCGTTCGGCGAGGTAAAGAAGCCCGAGACGATCAACTACCGTACGTTCAAGCCGGAGCGAGACGGCCTGTTCTGCGCCAAGATCTTCGGTCCGATCAAGGACTACGAGTGCCTGTGCGGCAAGTACAAGCGCCTGAAGCATCGCGGCGTCGTCTGCGAGAAATGCGGCGTCGAGGTGACGCAGACCAAGGTGCGCCGGGAGCGCATGGCGCACATCGAGCTCGCAAGCCCGGTTGCGCACATCTGGTTCCTGAAGTCGCTGCCGAGCCGCATCGGCCTCATGCTCGACATGACGTTGCGCGAGATCGAGCGTGTCTTGTATTTCGAGGCGTTTGTCGTCGTCGATCCGGGCATGACCGAGCTCGAGCGCGGCCAGCTGATGACCGATGACATGTACCTCGAGGCACTCGAGCAATATGGCGACGAATTCGATGCGCGCATGGGCGCCGAGGCCGTGCGCGAGATGCTGATGACGATCGACCTGCAGCGTGAAGTGCTGAAGGTCCGCGAGGACATCGACGCCACGCGCTCGGAAACGAAGATCAAGCGTCTTTCGAAGCGCCTCAAGCTGCTCGAGTCGTTCATCGAGTCGGGCAACAAGCCGGAGTGGATGGTGCTTACGGTACTGCCAGTGCTGCCGCCGGACCTTCGTCCGCTGGTGCCGCTCGATGGCGGCCGCTTCGCAACGTCGGATCTCAACGACCTGTACCGTCGCGTCATCAACCGCAACAATCGCCTGCGACGCCTGCTCGAGCTGAACGCACCGGACATCATCGTCCGCAACGAGAAGCGCATGCTGCAGGAGTCGGTCGACGCATTGCTCGACAACGGTCGTCGCGGCCGTGCGATTACGGGCACGAACAAGCGGCCGTTGAAGTCGCTCGCCGACATGATCAAGGGCAAGCAGGGCCGATTCCGTCAGAATCTGCTCGGCAAGCGCGTCGACTACTCCGGCCGTTCGGTCATCGTGGTCGGCCCGACGCTCAAGCTGCACCAGTGCGGCCTGCCGAAGAAGATGGCACTGGAACTCTTCAAGCCGTTCATCTTCTCGAAACTGCAACTGCGTGGTGAGGCAACGACGATCAAGGCGGCCAAGCGCCTCGTCGAGCGTGAGGGTGCGGAGGTCTGGGACATCCTCGAAGAGGTAATCCGCGAACACCCGGTCATGCTCAATCGTGCGCCGACGCTGCATCGCCTGGGTATTCAGGCGTTCGAGCCGGTCCTGATCGAGGGCAAGGCCATCCAGCTGCACCCGCTCGTCTGTACGGCATTCAATGCCGACTTCGACGGTGACCAGATGGCTGTCCACGTACCGCTGTCGATCGAGGCACAGCTCGAAGCCCGAGCCCTGATGATGTCGTCGAACAACATCCTGTCGCCGGCAAACGGTGATCCGATCATCGTCCCGTCGCAGGACGTCGTCCTCGGTCTCTACTACATGACGCGCGAGCGCGTCAACGCGAAGGGCGAAGGTATGATCCTCGCCAGCCTCGATGAGGCCCGTCGCGCCTACGAGACCGGCGCCGCCGAACTGCAGGCCAAGGTCCGGATTCGTGTACAGGTCTCCGAAGCCAACGAAGACGGTGACGTCGAGGAAGTCACGAGGATCGTCGACACGACGGTCGGCCGTGCGCTGCTCTCGGGCATCCTGCCCAAGGGGCTCGAGTTCACGCACATCAACCGACCGATGTCGAAGAAAGCGATCTCGAACGTCATCAATGCGTGCTATCGCAAGCTTGGCCTGAAGCGTACCGTCGTGTTTGCCGACCAGCTGATGTATACGGGCTTCCGTCTCGCGACGATGGCGGGCATCTCAATCGGCGTAAACGACATGGTCGTGCCCGAGAACAAGCAGGAAATCCTGTCGGTGGCGGAGACCGAGGTCAAGGAGATCCAGGACCAGTACGGTTCGGGCCTCGTGACCGACGGTGAGCGATATAACAAGGTCGTCGACATCTGGTCGCGTACGAACGACCAGGTCGCGAAGGCCATGATGGACAAGCTCGGCACTGAAACGGTCAAGGATGCCAGGGGCAAGATGGTCGAGCAGGAGTCGTTTAACTCGATCTACATGATGGCCGACTCCGGCGCGCGCGGTTCTGCCGCGCAGATTCGCCAGCTTGCCGGCATGCGTGGCCTGATGGCCAAGCCGGACGGATCGATCATCGAGACGCCGATTACCGCGAACTTCCGCGAAGGTCTCGACGTCCTGCAGTACTTCATCTCGACCCACGGTGCTCGCAAGGGCCTCGCCGATACGGCGCTCAAGACCGCCAACTCGGGTTACCTGACGCGCCGTCTCGTCGACGTCGCCCAGGACCTCGTTGTGACCGAGGTCGATTGCCAAACGCGCAACGGTGTGTCGATGGCGCCGCTCGTCGAGGGCGGTGATATCGTCGAGCCGCTGGCCGAACGTGTACTCGGCAGGGTACTCGCCGAGCCGGTTCTGATTCCGGGCGGCGACAAGGTGGCCTTCGACGCCGGCACGATGCTGGATGAAGCCACGGTGCAGCGTCTCGAGGACCTTTCGATCGACCACGTCATCGTCCGTTCGCCGATTACCTGCGAGGTTCGCTATGGGGTCTGCTCGCAGTGCTATGGTCGCGACCTTGCGCGTGGCCACCGCATCAACATCGGTGAGGCCGTCGGCGTAATTGCGGCCCAGTCGATCGGCGAGCCGGGCACGCAGCTGACGATGCGTACTTTCCATATCGGTGGTGCCGCCTCGCGCTCGGCCGCGATCAACAACATCGAAATCAAGTCGAACGGGGTCGTCAGGCTCGTCAACATCAAGACGGTTGCCCACCACAAGGGTTACCTTGTGGCCGTATCGCGTTCGGGTGAGATCTCGGTGGTCAATGAGCTCGGCCGCGAGCGCGAGCGCTACAAGGTGCCGTATGGCGCGACGATCACGGTCCAGGACGGCGACGAGGTCAAGCAGGGTCAGATCGTCGCGAACTGGGACCCGCACACGCACCCGGTTGTCACCGAAGTAGAGGGTCTGATCAGGTTCGAAGACTTCGTCGACGGTGTAACCGTTGCCGAGCAGGTGGACGAGTTCACGGGCCTGACCAGCATCGTCGTCCTCGATCCGAAGAGTCGCGGCGGCGCTGGTAAGGATCTGCGCCCGGTCGCCAAGCTCGTCGATGACGAGGGCAACGACGTCTGCTTCGCCAACACCGAAATTCCGGCGGTCTACGCTTTGCCGGTCGGCGCCATCATCTCGATGGCTGATGGTGCGAAAGTCTCGGTGGGTGACGTCATCGCGCGTATCCCGCAGGAATCGTCGAAGACCCGCGATATCACCGGCGGCCTGCCGCGTGTTGCCGACCTGTTCGAGGCTCGCAAGCCGAAGGATCCTGCGATCATGGCCGAGCACACGGGCACGGTCAGTTTCGGCAAGGAAACGAAG
>JANQGP010000271.1 GCA_028277265.1 Woeseiaceae bacterium
CCTCTTGTAAAGGTGCCCAACCTGTACGGCGAGACGCGCCTTGATCGCAGTTCTGTGTATTTGACTGAGCCTCCAAATACTATTTCAACAGGCTGCTAGATATTCAGTATGACGGCCGCCGAAACGAGGAGCACGACGACGAGAAGCTGCAGCGCGACCCGCTCCCACATGAATTTCTCGGCATGCTCGCGGTCGTAGTCGCCGCCTTTGGCCATGGAACGCAGCCCCAGCATCATAACGACGATCGTCGCAATGAGTGCACCGACGATCAGCATGTTGACGATAGACATCCGGACCTCCTTACACAACGTGCGCAGACTTCCTGTGTTCAGATTACGCGGATCTGCGCGCGGTGCAATCCAGACATATACGGACCCGCGTAGCGTCCGCTCGACCGACGTCGGCACAACTACGGATTCCGGCAGCGCGCGTCACTCCGTACGCTCGGACCAGGAGGAGCAGCGCCATGAACGATCAAAACCCGAACATGCCGGATCATGTAGCCGCCATCGCGGAGGCGGGCTTTGCGATCTGGGCGACCGACGACGTGGACAGCGCCCTGAAAGCCCGGTTCGATGAAACCCGAATCCCTGTCGTGGGCGTTCGCAACGTCAGGATCTGGGGACTGCAGGTCGACGATGAGCGCGAACTGCCGGGGCTCGAGCGAACACAGATTGCCGACGAGGAGCTCTGGGAAATCAACCTGGAGGCGAAAGACGGTTCGCGCTACGAATTCGATTCGCGCAAGCTCAAACCCGCGGGCTGAGCGCGCTGCCTACTCGGATGCCGGGATGAACTTCAGGTAGGCCGCAATGGCGTGCCGGTCCTCCTCGGGCAGCTTCGCCATGCTTTCCTGAACGGGGACCATGGAGCCGCCTACCGAGTCGAAATCCGGCGTGAAGCCGCTTTGCAGGTAGTAGGCGATGTCACTGGCGGACCAGTCCGCGATGTTCCTGCCGCCCGGCGTGATGTCGGGCACATTGCCGTCGCCTTCGGGGCTCGGCCCACCGGCCAGCCAGCGCGAACGATCCATGCCGCCCAGCAGATTGCGTGGCGTATGGCACTCTCCACAGTGCCCTGCTCCCTCGACCAGCGCCTGACCGCGCTGCGCGAGCCCATCGGCAGCGCTCGTATCGACGACCGGCTCGGCGTCCAGGTACAGCCGCTTCCAGAAACCGATTGCACGGCGCACGTTCCACGGGAAAGCGAGTTCGTGGTCCCCGGTGCGTCCCTCCACGGCGGGCAGCGTATCCAGGTAGGCCTTCAGGTCGATCAGTTCCTCGACCGGCATGCGGATGTAAGACGCGTACGGAAACGACGGATAGTAATGCCGGCCGTCCGGTGCGATGCCGCGCTGCATCGCATTGACGAACTGCAGCGCCGTCCAGTTGCCGATGCCATCGTCAGGATGCGGCGAGATGTTGGGAACGCGAAACAGCCCGTAGGGCGAGTCGAGCTCCTCGCCGCCGCCGAGCCGGAGTTTTGCGAGCCCCCGCGCGCGCCGGCCGTCGACGGGACTCGCGTGGCACGAGGCACAACCGCCGGCCCAGAAGAGGCGCTCACCGGCAGCCGGATCGGGGACATGGTCGGGAATCGCCGCGTCATCCAGCGGTCGTGGCGCGGTCAACCACCACGCCAGCGCCACGAGGACGAAAGGCAGTGCGACGAGAACTCGACGCATCGGTCAGGGCCTGCTGACGCTACTCGTCCTCTTTTTCGATGCGGTAATCGTCGTGGCAGTTCTTGCACGTGTCGAACGCCGGGCCGATCACGGCCCGGGCGTCGTCGAGCGTCTGCGGGCCGGCGGCTATCGCTGCAGCCGTTGCGTCGCGCCATTTCATCAGCGCCGCGTTGAATCCCTCGCGGTCCTCCCAGATTGCGGGTGCCGCTTCGGTGTCGTAACCGGTCTCCGTGCCTTCGGGGAACAGGTCGCCGAACTTCCCACCGACGTCGGCCCAGACATTCAGTGCGGCCATCGCGGCCTCTGCATCGAAGTCCTCTTTGCCCTGCAGCATCGGCCCGACAACCTGGGCGGCTTCCTTGACGCTCTCCATGAGCTCGTGACGTTCTTCCTGGGGGCTCATCGTATCGTCTGCCGCGTCCGCGGCCGGGCTCGCTTCGACCTGCGGCTCCTCGACCTGCGGCTCCTCGGGCGCTTCCTCCCTGCTGCAACCGCTCAGGACGAGCGTCGCGGCGAATACGGCCAGGACGAGGGACAGTGACTTATTCATCGGTGACATAGTGGCTCTCACAAACAGTTCGGAAATACTGTCTGCGGACTATATCGCGGAAACGTTACGGCGTCGCGTATCAGGATGTCTCGACGTACAGGTCCCACATGTAATCGCTCTGCGTATGACAGATCGTGTGGAATTCTCTCATTGCGCGCTGCACCTTCCGGCCTTTGAGTTCGTTCTCGATCGCCGCTCGCGCACGCAACAGGGAGGCATGATCTTCCGCACCGAGCGTCAACAAGCGTGTGTACTGGCCGCCGACGGTCTGCTTCAACCAGTTCCACGATGTGAGCTCGCCGTCACCGACATGTGCGTCGTAAATCGGTGCAAGGGTCTTTCGCACCAACTCATCGGCCCGGTCTTCGGACGTCAGGTTGCACTGCATGTACGTCGAGAACGCCGCCGTACCGCGCTGCGATGAAACCGGACCACCGCCGATACCCGGAATCGACTGCCACATGTAGTCGTCATGCGAGCCGCAGATCTCGGAAAATGCGCGGCCCGCTTCCGGTGTCCGGTCGCTGATGATCTCCCCGAGGGCGCCGGACGTTTCCAGCGCTGCCTCCAGCTCGTTCGTCACGACAACCAGCATGCGGCGCCACTTGCCGCCGATGTAATGCTGCATCCAGGCCCAGGAGACGATTTGCCCCTGTTCGACCGCCTGGTCGTAGTGCGGCTTGAAAGTCGTCGCGATGATCTCGTCGGCGTGCGACTCGCGATCGGGTCTGCACTCGAAGTAGGTCGTGTAGGCAAATATCGTCTGTGGCGCAGTATCCTGGGACTGCGCAGGTGGTGCGATCGTCAGCAAGACGACGATCAGGACAGCGGACATTATTCTCCTCATGGTAATCCTCCTCCCGGATCACGCCAGTGAATAAGACTGCTCTCCCTTAAATATAGCAGCGGATACTCGGAAGTATAAGTGATTGATTTAATTATCTTTTCAACAACGGACCGGGGCGTTGCGCAACGCGCGTTACGACGTCGACGCTCTTTGCCTTGCCATGCGTCTCATCCGAGACTATCATTGTCTCACTAGAGACAACCGAGCCAAACCCCATGTCCCAGGCCATTCCTCAATCCGAAGCGGCCCGCATTGCCCATTTCATGGGATTGCGCGGATGGAAAACCATCGACGACCTGCGCCTGGTCAA
>JANQGP010000338.1 GCA_028277265.1 Woeseiaceae bacterium
CGACGTCGTCGGCATCAGCCTGACGAAGGGCCTGATCGTGGAGACGGAACTCGATCCCCAGGACCAGGCATTCCTCAACGATCATCGTATCGACGGCACGCCGGTGCTGCCGGGCGTGATGGGTCTCGAAGCATTCGCCGAACTCGCGACGCTGGTGCTGCCGGACTATCAAGTGGCATCGATTGACGACGTGCATTTCCTGGCACCGTTCAAGTTCTACAAGGACGAGCCGCGGAAGATACGTCTGGCCGCGCAGGTCGTCGAACTGGACGGCCATGTTGCCGCGTACTGCACGCTCGAAGGGGAGCGCCTGATCAGGACCCAGCCCGACCCGGTCGTGACGACCCACTTCACGGCAACCGTGCGCCTGACCCAGGGCAAGCCCGACGCCTACCAGGTGGAGGAGCCGAGGCTCGGAGCCAGTGCCGCCATCGATTCCGACGCCGTGTACGACGTGTACTTCCACGGGCCCGCCTACCAGGTGCTAGAGAGCGCCTGGAGCGGCGATTTCGATACGGCCGTCGGTCAGTTCGCGAAGGACCTGCCTGCGAACCACAATCCACCGGAATTGCCGACGCTCATTGAACCGCGGCTCATCGAGCTGTGTTTCCAGACCGCGGGAATGTATGAACTCGGGGTCGACGGGCGCTTCGGTTTGCCGTCGAAGATCGGTCGCGTGACCAAGCTCAGGGAGCCGAGCGTGAAGAAGGCGCGGCTGTATACCGTCGTTCGCCACAGCAATGGCGGGACAGGTTTCGATGCCGACGTCGTCGACGAATCCGGCAACGTGTACATGCGGCTGGAAAATTACCATACGGCCGAGCTTCCGGGCGCGGCGGACGCGGTACCGATCGATCCGATCCGGGCCGTATTCAGGGTGGACTAGATGGCAAAAAAGGCCTTTAAACGGATCGCGATCGTCAATCGGGGCGAGGCGGCGATGCGCCTCATTCACGCGGTTCGTGAGTACAACATCGAGCACGACGCCGGGCTGACGACGATCGCCCTCTACACGGATCCGGAGCGACGGGCCATGTTCGTGCGCGAAGCGGACGAGGCATATTGCCTGGGGCCGGCGCTGTTCGTCGACGAGAAGGACGGACAGCGCAAGGTCGCGTATCTCAACTACCCGGCGATCGAAGAAGCCCTGCTGGAAACGCGCGCCGATGCGGTGTGGGTCGGCTGGGGATTCGTGTCCGAGCACCCTGCGTTCGTCGATCTCTGCGAAAAGAAGCTCGGACTGACATTCATCGGCCCGGACGCCGACTGCATGCGCCTGCTCGGCGACAAGATCACTTCGAAACAGATGGCCGAGAAGGCCGGCGTCCCGGTCGCACCCTGGAGCGGCGGCGCCGTCGCAAACCTGGACGAAGCACGTCTGCAGGCGGACCGGATCGGTCTGCCGCTGATGGTAAAAGCGACGGCCGGCGGCGGCGGCCGCGGTATTCGTACCGTCCGTTCGATCGATGAACTCGAAGACGCCTTCAACAGTGCGAGTTCCGAGGCACTGGGCGGCTTCGGCAACGCCACCGTGTTCATGGAGCGCCTCTTCGAGGGCGCTCGCCACATCGAGGTACAGGTCATCGCGGATACCCACGGCAACGTCTGGGCCGTCGGCGTGCGCGACTGCTCCGTGCAACGCCGCCATCAGAAGCTCATCGAGGAATCCTCGTCACCGGTGCTGACCGCGGAACAGGAAGAGAGCATCAAGAACGCGGCCGCAAGGCTCTGCCTCGAGGCCGGGTACCGAAACGCCGGTACGGTCGAATTCCTCTACGACCCGGACAAGCGTGAGTTCGCCTTCATGGAAGTCAATGCGCGCCTCCAGGTCGAACATCCCGTCACCGAAGTGAGCACCGACCTCGACCTGGTCAAGCTGCAGATTCACGTTGCACGCGGCGGCAAGCTCGACGGCGACGCGCCGCCAATTCGAGGTATTGCGATCGAGGTCCGGCTGAACGCCGAGGATCCCGAAGCGAACTTCGCGCCGGCACCGGGCAAGATCGAGTTGCTGCGGCTGCCGACGGGCGCCGGCATTCGGATCGACACCGGCGTCGAGACCGGTGACCGCATTCCGGCCGAGTTCGATTCCATGATCGCCAAAGTGATCGCGCATGGGCGCGATCGGAGCGAGGCGATGTCGAGACTGCGGCGTGCCTTGTCGGAACTCGGCGTTGTCGTCAGGGGCGGCACGACCAACCGCGCGTTCCTGCTGCGCCTTCTGAGCATGCCCGAAGTCATCGACGGGTCGGCCGACGTCGGCTGGCTCGATCGCAGCGAGCTGCCCGAGCGACGGGACCAGAAGCGCCTCGGCGAAATTGCAGTCGCGTTGGCCGCCATCCAGGTGGCGGAAGAGGAGTTCGACGCCGAACGCAGGCTGTTCCTGGCGACGTCCGCGCGCGGCCGGCCGCGGATTCGCGAGGAGATCGGTCACACGATGGAACTGCGCCACGGCGGTAACCTCTACAAGCTGCGCGTACTTCGCTACGGCAATGAGACCTACAGGGTCGACGTCGACGGGCATTCGATACGCCTGCAGGTCGAGCCCATGGGCACCTACGAGAGACGGGTCACCTGCCAGGAGCAGGTCTACCGCACCCTCAGCGTTCACGATGGCGTTGCGTACCTCATCGAAGTTAATGGCAGCCCTCACCGGGTGCTCTGCGACGATGGCGGCACGGTGCGAGCGCCGTCGCCGTCCGTCGTCGTGTCGCTCAAGGTGAAGCCCGGGGACTCCGTAAAACAGGGCGACACGCTCGCGATTCTCGAGGCAATGAAACTGGAGATGCGTGTTCCGTCGCCGTTCATGGGAACGGTCCAGCAGGTCGAAGTCGCTGAAAACGAGCAGCTCGACAGCGGTGCGCCGATACTGAGGCTCAAACCCGAGGGTTCGGGCGACCAGCAGCTTTCGTCGAACCGTCTCGATTTCGGGCAGTTGACCGACAAGTCCGGTCACGAACGCGATATCGGGGAACGCTGCCACGCGAGCATGCAGGAGCTGCAGCAGCTCATCCTCGGTTACGACATCGGTCCCAAGGACGCCGAGCGCCTGATCGCGGGTCGGGACGAGCTTTGCACGGAGGTGCGCGCGGCCGATCCGATTCTGCGCGAGGACGAGGACCTGCTGCTGAGACGGTTCGCGGACGTTTGCGCCCTGTCCCAGCGACAGCCTGCGCCCGAGTCCGCCCGTTGGCCGAGAGTGACACAACCCTCCCAGCAGCAGTCGCTGTTCACCTACATGCGCAGCCTGGAACTGAAAGGCACGGGCCTGTCGAGACAGTTCATCGACGATCTCAAACGCGCACTCGCTCACTATGGCATCGATGACCTCGAGCCGACACGACAACTCGAAGAGGCGTTGCTGTGGCTGCAAAGGGCGCACTCGCGCGTCGATCAGCAGATTCCCGCCGTGCTGTCGATCCTCGACCGCCGTGTGCGGCACGTCGCCGCGCTGCTCGAACTCACCGATGAGGATTTCCGCGAAGTCCTGGACCGGTTGGTCGAGGTGAGTAGCGGCCGCTACCCGGCCATTTCCGACCTGGCGCGCGAAGTGCGATACAAGTACTTCGACGAACCGCTGTTCGATGCCACGCGGCGACAGATCTATAGCGCCGCCAAAGAGCGTATCGAATACCTGGCGAAGAATCCCGATGCCGCGAACCGGGACGAGGAAATGCAGGCGCTGATAGATTGTCCGCAGCCGCTGATGACGCTGCTGTCGGATCATTTCGTCGGTGGCTCGGCCAGCATGCGAGAACTGGCCATCGAGTGCCTGACGCGGCGCTACTACCGGATTCGCAAGCTCGAGTCGGTGCAGATCAGACGCAGCGACGATCAGCCGTTTCTTACCGCCGAATACGATCACGAGGGTCAGCGGATCAGCCTGGTCACGACGCATACCCATTACGAATCCCTGATGGACTGCGGTAAAGCGGCTTTGTCCGTCCTTCGCGATACGCCGCTCGATCACGCCATCGCCCTCGATTTCTACATTCACCGCGAGCAGCCGGAAGAGAGCGAGGAAGACACGCTCGAATACGTGCGGCAGACGCTCGACGCGATCCCGTTTCCACGCGCAATACGGCGCATCGTGACGTCGGTGAGGATTCCGGGTGCCGGGCTCGGCATGACCGGGCAGCGGTACTTCACCTGGCGGCCGTCCGACAGCGGGTACTGGGAAGAGAACTCGTATCGCGGTATCCACCCGATGATGGCGAAACGGCTTCACCTGTGGCGTTTCGAGAACTTCAACCTCGAGCGACTTCCCTCGTTTGAAGACGTCTATCTGTTCCGCGCGACGGGTAAGGAGAATCCCGCCGACGAGCGCCTGTTCGCCGTTGCCGAGGTTCGCGACCTGACCGCCGTGCGAGATGACGACGGGCGGCTCGTGGCGCTGCCCTATCTCGAGCATATGTTCCAGCAGGCACTCGCAGGCATCCGCGTGTTCCAGTCGCACCGCCCCGTCCGCCAACGCCTGCTCTGGAACCGCGTGCTGCTCTATGTCTGGCCGCCGATGGATCTGACTGTCTCCGAGCGATCGCGGATGATCCGCAAACTCCTTCCGGCGACCCGCGGGCTCGGGCTGGAACTGGTTCGCCTGCGCGGCCTCATGGCCAGGCGCCACGGCGAGAAGCCGCGCGACACGATCGCGCAGATATCGAATCCGTCCGGCCACGGCCCGACGATCGAGCTGCTCGAACCGCGGGAGCACGCGATGAGACCGCTGTCCCCGTATCGTCAGAAAGTCCTGAAGATGCGGCAGCGCGGAATGATGTATCCCTACGAGGTCATTCGCGTTCTGACGCCGGACCGTGACCACGAGTCGAAACTCCCCGAAGGATCGTTCGTCGAGTACGACCTGACCGACAGCGGCCGGCTCGAACCTGTCGACAGGAAGCCGGGTTCGAACAAGTCCGGGATCATTGTCGGCGTGATCACGAGCATCACGGAGAAACACCCGGAGGGTATGACGCGCGTCATGATCCTCGGCGATCCGACGAAAGGCATGTGCTCTCTCGCCGAACCCGAGTGCGAGCGAATCATTGCGGCGCTGGATATGGCGGAGGACATGGGTGTGCCCCTGGAGTGGTTCGCCGTCTCGGCAGGCGCCAAGATCGCGATGGACAGCGGCACGGAGAACCTCGACTGGACGGCGCGTGTTCTGCGCCGCATCATCGAGTTCACCCAGGCCGGCGGCGAGATCAATGTCATCGTGAACGGGATCAACGTCGGCGCGCAGTCCTACTGGAACGCCGAGGCGACGATGCTGATGCACACGCGCGGCATTCTGATCATGACCCCGGTCGGCGCAATGGTGCTCACGGGCAAGCAGGCACTCGACTATTCGGGCGGCGTCTCTGCCGAGGACAATCTCGGGATAGGCGGCTACGACCGCATCATGGGCCCGAACGGCCAGGCGCAGTACTGGGCGGCAGATCTCGAGGAAGCATGCCAGATCCTGTTGCAGCACTACGACCACAGCTATCGGCTGAATGGCGAGTACTGCCCGCGCAAGGGCGTATCGACGGATCCTGTCGATCGCGACATCACAGACTATCCGTACGGCGATGAGGCTGCCGGCGAGTTCTCGACCATTGGCGAGATCTTCTCGGACGAACACAACCCCGGGCGCAAACGGCCGTTCGAAATGCGCCGCGTCATGCACGCGGTCGTCGACCAGGATCACGAACCGCTCGAACGCTGGTCGGCGATGCGCGACGCCGAAATCGGTATCGTCTGGGACGCCCACCTCGGCGGACGGCCGGTCTGCATGATCGGCATGGAGTCCCGTCCGCTGTCGCGGACAGGACTCGTGCCGGCCGACGGCCCCGATCAATGGACGGCCGGAACACTGTTCCCCGGCTCGTCCCGCAAGGTGGCGCGAGCTATCAACGCCGCGTCGGGTAACCGGCCGCTCGTCGTGCTTGCCAACCTGTCCGGCTTCGACGGTTCGCCGGAATCGATGCGCGAATGGCAGCTCGAATACGGGGCCGAGATCGGCCGCGCGGTGGTCAATTTCGAGGGTCCCGTCGTCTTCTGCGTCGTTTCCCGTTATCACGGCGGGGCTTTCGTCGTGTTCTCGAAGGCGCTGAACGACAACATGCAGGTCGCCGCCCTTGACGGAGCCTACGCGTCCGTCATCGGCGGAGCGCCTGCCGCCGCTGTCGTCTTTGCGAGGGACGTCCGCCAGGCCGCAACCGCGGATCCGCGTATCGTTGCGATGAACGAGGAACTGAAGGCGGCCGACAGCGCGGATCGTGCGAAATTGCACGCCGAGTTCGATCAGTTGCTGAAACAGGTCCAGATCGAAAAACGCGCCGAGTTCGCGGACAAGTTCGACACCGTACACTCGGTACAGCGAGCGCTGGACGTCGGTTCGATCGACGCGGTCATCGCTCCGAGCGCGTTGCGCCGGTACCTGATCGAAGCCGTCGAGCGGGGCATCAATCGGGAGATCGCTGCGAGTTCACTGGCCAGGCCGGACGATGCCATAGCGTCGTGAGTCCGGTCAGCTGCACGACTCAGGCGCGGCAGCAGCTACCCGCGGGTCTGGACTGGCTGACCACGGGCGAACGGGAACGGCTCGAGGGCTTCCGCTTCGACAAGCGACGCCGGGACTGGCTGTTGGGACGATGGGCCGCCAAGGTCGCACTCCTTCGCATCAGCGGCCTGGCGAGGAGTGATATTTCGCGCTTCGAGATCGATTCGGCGCCGAACGGCGCGCCGGTGCCGCGGCTGGACGGACGGCCTTACCCGGTGGGTCTCAGCCTCAGCCATAGCCACGACCGTGCGTTCTCGGCGGTCTCGAAAGAGGCCGTGGCGCTGGGATGCGATATCGAGTGGGTCGAACCGCGCAGCGACGTCTTCGTCGAAACCTA
Organism: Woeseiaceae bacterium; assembly: GCA_028277265.1. GTDB lineage: Bacteria > Pseudomonadota > Gammaproteobacteria > Steroidobacterales > Woeseiaceae > UBA1847. The sequence goes on from JANQGP010000338.1 coordinate 6,879, forward strand.
TTTCACCGAGTCGGAACGCACGGACGTCGACGCAGCGGACCCGTCGGACCGAGATGCGCTGATTACGAAGATCTGGAGCGCCAAGGAGAGCACGCTAAAGGCGCTGCAAACAGGGCTGCAGGCCGACACGCGCAGCGTGGAGGTTGTCGACAACGGCGATCGCGCGTGCAAGGGCTGGGGTATCGCCCGGACGATCGTCAGGGACGCCGGCGAGTTCAGCTGCCTGTGGCGCCTCGGCGACGACTTCGTGCTGACCATCGCCGTGCGCGGCGCTGCAGAAGCGCCGGACGAGTACTAATCCGGTTATCGCACCGGTCGAGACGTTGAAAAGTTGCCCGGCCGCCTGCCGGAATGACCTGGGGGTTGGGGAGGCAACACGTTCAGATCATCCTGGTACAGGCGGCCATCCGGGCAATGGGTGGAGGGGGATGGTCAGGCTGCTACGGCCTCCTGTCGCGCTTCGGCAACCTGCCGGTGTACGGATTCGACGAGTTCTCCCGGCAGTTCGAGCGCCAGCGCCAGGGACCGGAGATACGCGCCACCTTCCGGACGCGTCTCGTCGATCGCAATCAGCGACGCGGCATACACCTCGACCGCCGTTTCCGGATTGTTCACGTCGGCAACGATTTCCTGCAGTCCGCGGGGGTTGCGTAGCTCATCGAACAACCTGGCCTTGTCCTGCTGTGACAGGTTCAGTTTCTCGGCCTCCTCGAAGACGCGGTTTTGCTCGTCATTGTCCATGTGTCCGTCGGACGCGGCGGCGGCAATCATCGCCCGAACCAGCAGCAGCGAGCCCGAACCGTTCGGATTCTCCGTGACGGCCTCGAAGCGTTGCTCCGGGATGTTCTGCCACGCACTGTTGTCCTCCAGCCGGGCATTGCCGCCCTGTCCCTGCGGGACCGGCGTTGCGGACGCCTGGTTCTGGCGATAACCCTGGTAGGCCTTGTAGGCAAGGCCGCCGACGGCAGCCAGCGCGCCGACCTTGAGCGCGCCCTTGGCCATCTTTTTGCCCTTCTTGCCGCTGATCGCACCGACCAGCGCACTACCGGCCAGCCCGCCGGCGAATCCGGACACGGCGCCACTGCTGGAGAGTCCCTGAACGATTCGACTGAGATCCATGATCACAACTCCGTGTTGAATGGTGAGTTGCGTAGATTGAACGATCCAGAACGTCGGGTAAATCGAATTATTTCGTATTAATCCCTCGGAAAAACCGAATTTAGCCGGTGCCGAGGCCGGCCAGATCGGAACCGGCCGGTTTCTGGAAGAGGCGCAGGCCGAAATCCGGAACGATCGCGAGGAAATGGTCGAAGATATCCGCCTGGATGTTCTCGTACTCGGCCCAGACCGTCGTATTGGTGAAGCAGTAGATTTCGAGCGGCAGCCCCTCGGGACCGGGCGCCAGTTGCCGCACCATGAGTGTCATTCCCTTGTGGATCGACGGGTGGTTTTCGAGGTAGTTGGCGGCGTAGGCACGAAACGAACCGACGTTGGTCAGGCGACGCGTATTGACGGCGTCGTCCACCTCGAGGTCCAGCGACGCGTTGTAGTCCCGAAGCTCCGCTTCCTTGGCCTCGATGTAGTGTTTCAGCAGCGCGAAGCGCTTGAAGTGCTCGACTTCGCCGGCGCTCTGGAAACGGATGGAATTCACGTCCAGGTGAATCGCCCGCTTGATGCGGCGCGCGCCGGTTTGCGACATCCCGCGCCAGTTCTTGAACGAGTCGGATATCAGCCGGTGCGTGGGGATCGTCGTAATGGTCTTGTCCCAGTTCTGCACCTTGACCGTGTGCAGCTGCACGTCGATGACGTCGCCGTCGGCGCCGAACTGCGGGACCTCGATCCAGTCGCCGACGCGCACCATGTCCTGCGCGGTCAGCTGGACGCTGGCGACCAGTGACAGGATCGTGTCCCTGAAGACCAGGATGAGAATCGCCGTCATCGCGCCGAGGCCGCTCAACAGCAGCAATGGCGACCGATCCAGCACGGCCGCGATGATCATCACGGCACCGAAGACCCAGACCGCGATCTGTACGAGCTGCACGAAGCCCTTGAGCGGCCGCTCCTTCGCTATCGGCATGCTCGAGTAGATCGCGCTGCCCGCGCTGAGAAGCGCGCTCAGAGACATCGTCACCATCAGCACCATGTAGCCGGCGGCGACGTTGCGTGTCAGCTGCACGACCGTGTCCGGCAACTCCGGCACGAAGGGTATGCCGATGTAAACGATGATGCCGGGTACGATCTGCGCGAGCCGGCCGAAGACCCGGTACTCGATCAGGACATCGTCCCAGGTCGCGCTGGTCCGTTTCGCCATCGTCTGCACGCCGCGGACCAGGATGCCCTTGACGAGAAGATCGACAATGGCCGCGGCAAGCAACAGCGCAATGATGCCGAGGACGGTAGGCACCAGGGGATGGATGGCGTTGAGTTTTTCGATCATGCCGACATTATGAACGCTTGGCGGGTGAACTTTCGATACCGGCTCGCGGCGATGGTTCCGTACGGCCCGCTGGATTGTCCCCAATCAAATCTCCATACTCGAATCCAACCAATGAGCGCAGACCGGCCAACCGACACACGCTGGGCGAAAGCCCGTTCGATCCTGCTCAACGCGGCGCTCATCGTCGCCGTCTTCGCTGCCGTCACCGCGTACCAGTCACGCAACATGCTGCCGGCGGACCGGGCGGCGGCACCCGAGCTGCGCGCCGTCACCCTAGCAGGATCGATCTACGACCTCGGCCGGGCTTCCGGGCGCCCCGCGATCGTCTATTTCTTTGCGCCGTGGTGCAGGATCTGCGGTGCAAGCGCCGACAACCTGGAGAGGCTGCATAGCTGGCAGGACGAGGGAGAACGGGAGATCGTGGCCGTGGCACTCGATTGGTCGAGTGCCGGGGAAGTCCGTGCGTACGCCGAGCGACATCGGCTCAGCATGCCCGTCCTGCTGGCAGATGCGGATGTGCGGGGGCGCTGGCAGGTCCAGGCGTATCCTTCCTACTACGTGCTGGACGGCGAGCACCGAATCTCCCGCCGGGACATCGGCTACAGCAGCCAGTTCGGCCTCTGGTGGCGCGCCATGACCGTGCGGTGATTTCGGCCTTACGCCGTATAGTCCACCGTCAACTCTGATGCTTGCGGCAATGCCTGGCAGGTGAGTATGGCGCCGTCCCGGATATCGCTGTCCTCGAGCGCCGCGCGTGCGCGCATGTGCACCTTTCCGCCCTTCAGACTTGCTTTGCACGCTCCGCAGACACCGGACTCGCACGAGTAAGGCGGCGCCAGCCCCGCCTTCCGGCAGGCCTCGAGAATCGTCTCGCCCCGATCGATGCGAATCTCGTGCCTGGCGCCTTTCAATTCGACGTTCGCGGTTGCCGCGACACCCTCGACCGAGTCGTCCCGGTCGACATTTCGGCCGTAGCTTTCCATGTGAATTCGATCTTTCGGCACATCGAGGTCCAGCAGCGCAGCTTTGACGGCGGCATTCATGCCGCCGGGTCCGCAAACGTAGTATTGCGTGTCCTGCGCGCGCGGCGGCTGTTCGAGGAACAGCGTCTCGATTGCCGGTGCATCGATTCGTCCACGCCGCCAGTACGAAAACCGGGAGAACAGGGAGGGCGATGACAGGACGTGCGACACGGTGAACCTGCCGCGATCGCGTCCGCACATGTCGGCCAGTTCATCCCTGAAGATGATGCTCTTCGCGGAGCGATTCCCGTAAACCAGGTGGGCGAAGGAATACGGTTCCTTCTGCAACACGGTCTTGATCATTGCGAAGAGCGGTGTGATCCCGCTCCCTGCACCGAAAAAGTAGTGCGTGCGACGCAGTCCCGCTCCCGGCTCCAGGCAAAACCCGCCAAACGGCCGCGTTACGCCGATCCGGTCGCCTTTTTCGATGCGATCGTTGATGTGGGCGGAAACCAGTCCACCTTCGATACGTTTGACCGTGATCTGCAGCAACGAGCCGGCGTCGGGCGGCGCCGAAATCGAATACGATCGCCTCACCTCGTTGCCGCCGATCTCGAACTTCACCGTCACGTGCTGACCCGCGCGCCATCGATATTCATCGACAAGGCTCTCGGGCACGTCGAAACGAACGGTCCTGGCGGTTGCGGTCTCGAGCTCTGTCCCGGCGACCGCCAGCGCATGGAACTCCTGTGTCATTCGTCCAGCCAGGCCATGACGATCTCCTGATGCGTCCGGACGGGCTTCTCGCCTTCAATGGACGATGGGCCGTGCTCGAAGTGCGGGCTCAGCAGCGACTTCTGCTGCTGTTCGCATGCGAAGACGTCTTCTGCCGTAAAGTCCCCGCCCGTCATCGGGTCACCGGTTTCCAGGCCGGACTCGGCCGCGTACTTGCCCTTGACCTTCCTGTTCCAGTAAGACACCGAGCGCCATTCCTGCCTGAGGAAATCCCGGTCAGACGTATTCTTGACCCGCACCCGGTTCTCGACGCGAGTCATGTCCGGCGCAACCGGTTTGACGATGAAGGTCGACCAGCTCGATTCGCTTTCAGCGAAGCCGATGCCGGGAAAGAGCATCGGAACCCAGGTTCCCAGCCGGTCCTTCGGCAATATCAACGGCGCCGGCGAATTGTCTTCGATGTTCGACGCGTAGTCTTCGGCAAGCGGCTCCCGGAATGCGAAGTGGGGGCCGACGAATCCGAACTCGGCGTTTGCGTGATCGTACATCGCGAGAGTGCCCGAATGCAGATGCGACAGATGGTAGACGTCGATGTAATTCTCGACGACGATCTTCCAGTTGGCCCTGACGTCGTAGCACGTGGCCGCGTCCGGGTATTCCACCAGCTCATCGAAATCGTGCGGTCCGAGGTGCGGCTCGACGTCGCCGAACCAGTCCATGATCGATCCGGCGTCGGGATCGGGATGAACCCACAGGCATCCGCGCCAGGTTTCGACGGACGCGGCTTTCAGCGAAAGGCATGACTTGTCGAGCTGCGGAAACTGCGTCTCCTGGTCCGGAACGGAGATCAGTCTGCCTTCGAGGTCGTACGTCCAGTCATGGTATGGGCAGGTAATGGCTTTGTGGGTTCTTCCTGCCGTCCGCAGCAACTGCGTGCCCCGATGACGACAGATGTTGTGAAAGGCCCGCAGCCGGCGTTCGCGGCCCATGACGATGAAGATGTTGTTGAGCCCCGCCTGCACGGACAGGTATTGACCGGGCTCCGCGATGTCCTCCACGAATCCCGCGAAGGCCCAGGTCCTCGAGAAGATCCGTCGCTGCTCCCGGTCGAACCACTCCTGCGATGTATAGGCATCGACCGGGAGAATCGGCATCTTGCGTATATCCGTCAATCGAGCCTCCATATCATCGCGTAGAAGCTGTTCACGACAGAAGGCGCAACGTCCGGGAGTATCAGGGACAGTCCGGCGAGGAACCAGGTCACGATGACGATCCAGAACAGCTTCGGATGCTCCGCCCGTCTCACCGTTTCGACCAATGCGGTTTCGCCTGACAGTGCTGACGTCACCGTCCAGTAGACGAACAACAGGCCCCACGGCCAGGACCAGTTCATGTACAGCGCGACGTACAGGAGCACGAGCAAGGCGATCACGCGCCACTCGAGCCCGCTCACGAATTGCCTCGCGCAAGACAGATCGTCGGGATCATCGGAAACCTGGCCATGAAATACCTCTTTGATGCCTTACCGGCAACCGGTTTAAATTTTCAGTCTTGAAAATCTACAGGCTTCGATGTATATTGTCAATATTGAAAATCTATTTCCTGAGAATCGATGGCGAGACCCAGCCGCAAGGCCGAACGCACCGAGGAGGTACTGGACGCGTACGAGCGGTGCGTTGCCCGATACGGCGTCGAGGGCACGACGCTGGAAAGAATCGCGGAGCAAGCCGGCCTGACGAGAACGTTGATCAGGCACTACGTCGGCAACAAGGACGCGCTGCTCGACGCGCTCGTCGAGCGCTTCGCCAGGAGGTCGAAACACGACAGTGCGGTCCTGTTCGAATCCCTCCCAGAAAAAGACCGGATCCGGACACTCGTCGACTGGCTCTTCGACCCGGGCCTCTCGAACACCCGGAGCATCCGTGTGGCCGGTGCGCTGATAACGGCGGCGAAGGACTATCCGAGGCTCGCAAGACGAATGCGGGACTGGACGTTCGAGTTCGTCGGTCTGCTCGAGCAAGAGCTGGCCACCGCCTATCCGCACAAGCCGAAGGACGACATACTCGCTGTCGCGGCAGGCATTGCCGGCATCTACTTCAATGTCGACTCACTCGAGTCCCTCGGGCGAATGTCCGGACTCAGACGTGCGTCGAAAGAAGCGGCACTGACGTTGGCAGAGTCGCTGGGATAGACGCAGCGAAGATGCCCCGGGCTCCGTCTAGGCGACCTCGCCGATCTCGTCTTTCAACTCGACGAGCTTCTTGTCGACGCGCGCGTAGTCGTACAAACCGGCCTCGTCGAAGATGACGCGATCCTCGTAGTCGTCGAACCAGATGGCTTCGGGATTCCGGGCGACCACGCACACCTTGCCGCGATCCGGCGCGTCGAGCGCGCTGCGCAGGATCTTGAAGATCAGCACGCCGTTTTCCGCGCCCGGAACGCCCCGCATCGGTTCGCTGGTCACGGCACAGACTTCCGTCTTGCCCTTGTAGTGCGTGATCGAGAGACGCGCATGCGTCTCGACGCCCGACAGGCCCTTCTGCGAATCGTTGAGCAGCTTCCACGCGGTTTCGATCGGCACGTTGAATGCACGATACGCCACGATGTCCCTGCCGCAGAAGAAGTAGTGATTGCCGACGCCGACGCGGTAGAGCGCCCGCTGCATCACCCGTAGCGCGTCCGAGTCGTCGTTGATGCCCTTGATGATCGGCGCCTGGTTCTCGACGTTGATCCAGCCCCGCGCGATCACGCCCTCCATGGCCTTGCGCGTGTCGTCGTGCCATTTGAGCGAACCGTTGGGATTCGTCTGGTATTCGCCATCGCGACCTTTCTGCAGGAACTCGTCCGGGTGATTGAAATGAATCATCAGACGGAAACCGACGTCCGGGTAGGCCTCGTGAAAGTTGTCCATCATCGTCAGGAAACTGTCGTCGAAGCGCTTCGGATAGAACGACATCTCCTTCGTGCCCAGGCGAACCGATTCGATGCCGGCCTCTGCAAGTGCCGAGAGCCACGCACCGATCTTGCGATTCGACAGCACCATCGGGTCGCCGCCCGACAACAGGATTTCGCGGAGCTTCTCGCGGCCCGTGTCGGGGTGGATACCCCCGTTCGCCTCGACGATCCGGTTGTGCTCGCGAATGTAATCGGTCACCGGTTTGATCATCGCCAGGCCTTTCTTGGCCACGGTGCCGTCCTGGCGCTCGACTTCCTTCTGCGCGATCAGTTCTTCGCGGTAACAGAAGCGACAATGGGCCGAGCAGGTCGAGACGGCGTACAGGAGGCCCATCTCGTACTTGTGCAGCATCCCTTCCACGGGCGCGAAGTCCATTTGGTAGCCCGGGTCTTCCGAGCCTGCCAGGCTGAGCGTTTCGTCCGGACTGGCCTTGACCAGCCGCTTGAGCGGCTCGCTGTTCTGCGCCATTTCGAAGAAGTGGCGCGTCATCTTTACCGGCATGCGCGCCTCGACGTCCCGCTCGGTGTCTTTCAGCGCCGCCAGAGCCGCCAGCTCGTCGGCCGAGTAGAAATTCCTGATATCGGCCGGGGCCTTGTCCTTCAGGAACGGCGTCAGGCCGTTGATGATCTCCCGCTCGTATTTCTGGTTCTCGATCGTCTTGTGGAAGACCTGTTCCCGTTCCGTCGGTACGTACCTGCTCGCGTTGGCCACGTGACACCCCTTATTAAACAGTGCGCTGAACCCCCAATGTAACACATTGCACGACAGAATTGTGCTATTGTAACGATATGAACAATCCCGGACCGAGAACGTCGACGCTGGACCTCGTCGCCGCGGTCGGCAACGCCCTCACCCCGACGGACCGGCGCATCGCCGAGGCCGTGCTGGCCGAGCCCACACTGCTTGCTTTCGGCACGGTGTCGGACCTCGCCGACCACGTCGGCACGAGCCGTCCGTCGATCGTACGGTTCGCGACGAAGCTCGGTTTCGAAGGCTATACGCAGCTGCAGCAACACGTTCGCAGCGACCTGTCGCATCGGCTCTCGCGTCCGAGCGAGCGCATCAGGAGCGACGGCGAGAAGGCCGTCCCGGCGCGGGTCGCCATCGACGACGCCGTCGCATCCGTCTTCGACGCACTTCAGGGTGAGCGGCTCGCGGAACTGGTCGAGCCCATCGTTCGCGCGGAAAAGGTCTGGGTGCTGTCGGGCGAAACCTCGCAAGCCGGTGCGCATACCTTGCACAGCGGCCTGTCGATGGTCCGGCCGGGCGTGCGTTCGCTCGAAGAGCACAGTTTCGGATCCGACTTGAGCGACGCGGGACCGCTTGATGCGGCCGTCGTGTTCGATTTCTATCGGTACCGGCGACCGGTCGCGACGGCGACGAAGGTGCTGGCCGACGCGGGAACGACGATCGTTGCGATTACCGACAGTCCGCTCTCGCCGCTGGTGGAACTGGCCGATACGTGGTGCCAGATCGAGGTGCCGGCGATCGGCCCGTTCGACAGCTCGGTTTCGATTGTCGCAATGTGCGAGTTACTGGTCGCGGCGGTCGCGAAACAACTGCACGACGACGCCACCGATCGAATCGATCGAATCGAGGCGCTTTGGGAAGAGACCAGGGCGTTTCTCTAGCGGCCTGTTGAACGTGATGCCAAACTCGACGAGGAGCAACGGGTGATTGACAAGACGTTTGCAACGGTTGCGGAAGCCGTGGCGGACATCCCGGACGGCGCCACCGTGATGGTGGGCGGATTCGGTGCATCGGGCAGCCCGATCGAGCTGCTGCACGCGCTGATCGACCAGGGCGCGAGCGGCCTGACCGTCATCAACAACAACACCGGTAACGGCGAGGTCGGGCTGGCCGCTCTGATCGGCAACGGGCAGGTCGGGAAGATGATCTGCTCGTTCCCGCGATCGAGCCAGTCCAGGGTGTTCCCGAAGCTGTACCGCGCCGGTGAGATCGAACTCGAGATCGTGCCCCAGGGCACGCTGGCCGAGAGAATACGCTCCGCCGGCGCCGGTATCCCGGCGTTCTACACACCGACGAGCGTCGGCACGGTGCTGGCCGAGGGCAAGGAGCAGCGCGAGTTCGACGGCCGCCCATATGTTCTGGAACCCTGGCTGAAAGCCGATTACGCACTGATCAAATCCGAGACCGCCGATCCGGTAGGCAATCTCACCTACAACAAGACCGCCCGCAATTTCAGTCCGCTGATGTGCATGGCCGCAAAGACGACCATAGTGCAAACGCGGAAACTGGTGGCTCGGGGTGACATCGATCCCGAACACGTCGTCACCCCGGGCATCTTCGTGAATCGGATCGTGGAGGTTCCCGACCCGGTGCACGAGGATGTCCTCATCGCCGCCGAAAGGAGTTACCCGTGAGCACCGGCTGGACGAGAGAACAGATGGCCGCAAGGGCGGCCCGGGACATCCCGGACGGCTCGTACGTCAATCTCGGCATCGGCATTCCGGAACTGGTGGCGCGATTCGTGCCCGAGGGCCGCGAGTTCATCTACCACACCGAGAACGGCATGCTAGGCATGGGCCCGCCGCCTGACGAGGACGAGCGCGACCTAGACCTGATGAACGCCGGCAAGAAGTATGTGACCGCCCTGCCCGGCGCGGCCTATTTTCACCATGCCGACAGCTTCAGCATGATCCGCGGCGGACACATCGACGTCTGCGTGCTCGGCACGATGCAGGTGTCGTCGAGCGGCGATATCGCGAACTGGTCGACGGGTGCGCCCGATGCGGTGCCGGCCGTGGGCGGCGCCATGGACCTCGTGCAGGGTGTAGAGAACATCTTCGTGATCACGCAGCATACGACCAGGAACGGCGAGCCCAAACTGATCGCAAAATGCACTTACCCGTTGACGGGTGTCGGTGTCGTGTCGCGTATCTTCACCGACCTGGCCGTGGTTGATGTCACGCAGGAGGGGTTCCGCGTGGTCGAACTGGCCCCCGGAGTGACCTTCGACGAGGTTCGGGAGAAGACCGGCACGGCGATTCTGCCGCCGGACTGAGGAGTCAGAGGACCGGACAATGACCGACGTATTCATTTGTGATGGCATCCGCACGCCCGTAGGGCGTTACGGCGGCAGCCTCTCCGCGGTACGAACCGACGACCTGGCCGCGCTGCCCATTGCAGCCCTGATGGCGCGCAATCCCGACGTCGACCGGGCGCGTGTCGACGACGTCATGCTCGGCTGCGCCAACCAGGCCGGTGAGGACAACCGTAACGTTGCGCGCATGAGCAGCCTGCTGGCCGGGTTGTCCGAGGACGTGCCGGCCAGCACGATCAACCGTCTGTGCGGCTCCGGCCTGAACGCGATCGGCAGCTGCGCCAGCTCGATACGGTCCGGCGAAGGCGACCTGATGATCGCCGGTGGCGTCGAGAGCATGTCGCGCTCGCCGTTCGTGATCGGCAAGGCCGAGAGCGCGTTCGGGCGAACGCCGAAGATGTACGACACGACGATGGGCTGGCGTTTCGTCAACGAGAAGCTGGACAGCGCGTACGGCACGGACGTCATGCCGCAGACCGCCGAGAACCTGGCGAGCGAAATGTCGATCAGCCGGGAGGACCAGGACAGGTTCGCCCTCCGGAGCCAGGAAAAGGCCGCCGCCGCGCGGGAAGACGGCCGCCTCGCGCGCGAGATAACGCCGGTCACGGTGCCGCAGCGCAGGAAAGACCCGTTGATCGTCGACACGGATGAGCATCCGCGCGAAACCTCGCTCGAAAAGCTCGCAGCGCTCAGACCGCTGTTTCCGGACGGCACGGTCACGGCCGGCAACGCGTCGGGCATCAATGACGGTGCCGCCGCGCTGCTGCTGGCGTCCGAGGCAGGGCTGAAGACCCACAAGCTCGAACCGAAGGCCCGCGTGCTCGGCATGGCCGTCGCCGGCGTGCCGCCGCGGATCATGGGTATCGGCCCGGTGCCGGCCACGTTGAAGCTGCTGCAGCGGCTCGGCCTGTCGCTGGATGCCTTCGATGTCATCGAACTCAACGAGGCGTTCGCGGCCCAGGCGCTCGCCTGCACGCGGGAACTCGGCCTTGCGGACGACGATCCAAGGATCAACGCGCGCGGCGGCGCCATTGCGCTGGGCCATCCACTGGGCATGAGCGGCGCGCGACTCGCGATCACCGCACTCGATCAGCTTCAGGGCAGCGGCGGCAAGCTGGCACTCTGCACGATGTGCATCGGCGTGGGACAAGGTATTGCGCTCGTCATCGAATCCACTGAATAGGCGAAAGACATGGAATCGCTGCAACACGCGATCGACGACGCCCGATCCCGGTACGTCGCCGCCAACCCCCTGAGCCAGGCCGCGGACGAGCGCGCCGAACGCCACCTGCCCGGCGGCAATACGCGCAGCGTCCTGCACTTTCACCCGTTCCCGCTGACCATTGTCGGGGGCGACGGTGCCGAGCTGACGGATCTCGACGGACATCGCTATGTCGACTTCGTCGGAGAGTACTCCGCGGCCCTTTTCGGCCATTCGAACGAGGTCATCAAGGCCGCCATTCACGAGGCCCTCGACAGCGGCGTCGCGATCGGCGCACCGACACCGTACGAAAGAGAGCTGGCGGGCCTGCTGTGCAATCGGTACCCGTCCATCGACCGCATCAGGTTCTGCAACTCGGGCACGGAAGCGAACCTGATGGCGCTGAGCGCGGCGCTGGCCGTCACCGGACGCAGCAAGGTACTGGCTTTCAACGACGCTTACCACGGCGGCGTCATCAAGTTTCTGGGCGGCGGCTGCAGGCTCAACATTCCGTTCGATTTCGTGCTCGCGCACTATAACGACATCGACGGTACGGCCGAACTCCTGGACGAAATGGGCGGCGAGTTTGCCGCGGTCATCGTCGAGCCCATCCTCGGCGCTGGCGGCAACATCCAGGGCAATCGAAGATTCCTGCAGATGCTCCGGCAAAAGACGGTGGAGTCGGGCGCACTGCTGATTTTCGACGAGGTCAAGACGGCCCGCCTCGGGCCCGGCGGAATCCAGGCGATGGTCGGCATCCATGCCGACCTGACGACGATGGGCAAGTTCATCGGCGGCGGCCTGCCGACGGGCGCGTTCGGCGGAAGCGAGCGCATCATGGAGCACTTCAACCCGAAACAGGCCGGCGCGCTCGCCCACGCCGGCACGTTCAATAACAACGTCTGCTCGATGGCGGCAGGCTGCGCGGCCATGAGAGAAATCTACACGCCGGACCGCGCGAAAGAGTTCCTCGACTGGTCCGAGGCGTTCCGTCTCTCGCTCAACGAGATGTTCGCATCCAGAGACGTGCCGATGTACGCGAACGGACTGGGCTCCATGATCGCCATCCACTTCAACAGGAAGCCGACCAAAAGACCGTCGGACATCACGGCCGGATGCCAGTCCTTGCGGCCGCTGCTGCACATGGAGCTGCTGCTCGACGGCATGTTGATCGTCGGGCGGGGCGACCTGTTCCTGTCGTTGCCGATGAACGACTCGCACCTTTCGGCGGCACGGTATAGCCTTGAGAAATTCGCGGATCGATACAAACCGTTAATCGAACAGGTGCTGGCAGCGTAGCGATGAAACTACAACGGCTTGCCGTCATGACCGGCGTGATGCGCCAGGGTATGACCGTACGTAACTTCTTCGAAGAGGCGGTGCGCAGCAACGTGCCCGGGCTCCCCTTCATCGACGAGCATGACCGTATCGTCGGGCGGGTATCCGTTCGCGATGTATTCAAGCGCATCGCCGTCCCGAACAGCTATCTCCGGCTCGCGGATGCGATCGGGGACCAGACCAACCGGCTCGACATGTCCGAGCAGAGGATTCTGGATTCGCTGGCTCTGCCGGTCGAAGACTACCTGCTGGATAACATTCCGAGCGTCTCACCGGCTTCGTCGCTCATCAAAGCGCTTGCGCTCATGGAAGCCTACAACACCACTTACATTTTTCTCATCGAGGACGGCGAGTACATGGGAATCGTGACGCGAATGGTCATCGCCAACCGCTTGCTCGACTGGCTGTCCGAGATCGATCGGGGCGAGTCCTTGCCGGGCGAACGGCAGCACCTGTGATGGAGGCAACCACCGGCGGGACAACGACGGAAATGTATGTGGCGCTCGGCATACTCGTTGCTGCCTACGCGCTGATCTTCACGGAGGTGATACACCGGACGCTGGCGGCCATCATCGGCTCGGTCGCGATGATCGGCGTCGGCATGGCCGGCGGCTTCTACTCGCAGGCAGGGGCGGTGGCCGCCGTCGACGCGAACACGATGTTCCTGCTCATGGGAATGATGGCCCTCGTCGTGCTGTTGAAGCCGACCGGCGGATTCGAGTACCTGGCCATTCGTATTGCGAAGGCGGCAAAGGGCAGCCCGGCGCGCCTGCTCATTTACCTGTCGACGACCGTAACGCTCATCAGCCTGGTGCTCGACAACGTCACGACCGTCCTCGTCTTCGCGCCCCTGACCGTCGTCATCGCCAGGCTTCTGGGTATCAGCCCGGTGCCGTACCTGATGGCCGCCGCATTGCTGTCGAACACCGGCGGCGTCGCGACGCTGGTCGGCGATCCGCCGAACGTGATGATCGGCAGCGCAGCCAACATCGACTTCAATACGTTCCTGTTTCACATGGGTCCGATCGTCCTCGTCGCGTGGGTGGCTACGCTGCTGATCCTGCTGGTCTCGTTCCGCAAGGACCTCGCGCAGAAGATCGACGAGGTTCTGGACCTCGATGAGACCAGGGTACTCAAGGACATGCGAGCGCTGATCGCAATATGCTTCTCGATCGCGGTCGTCGTCGCGCTGTTCTTCATCCACCACCGGTTTCATCTCTTCCCGGGATACGTCGCCTGGGTCGGGGTAGCCGTGGCCCTGGCGCTCGTGCGCCCGGACCCGGAGGAATTCCTCAGGGAGATCGACTGGTCGCTGTTGGTGTTCTTCGCCGGCCTGTTCATCATCGTCGGCGGCGTCGAGGGCTCCGGCCTGCTCGACCTTTTCGGCGAGCACCTGGTCACCGTCGCCCAGGACCCCGCCAGGTTGCTCGTGACGGCGCTCGTGATCATGTGGATCTCCGCCATCCTGAGCGCCGCGGTCGACAATATTCCGTTCACCGTGACGATGATCCCGATCATCCTGCACCTGGAAACCCAGGGTGTCGACGTAATGCCGCTGTGGTGGGCGCTGGCCCTCGGCGTGGGGCTGGGCGGCAACGGCTCGCACATCGGCGCTACCGCGAACGTCATCTGCGTCGCGGAGGCCGAACGCACGCGCAATCCCGAGTACCGGATAACGCCGCTGTTCTGGCTGAAGAAAGGCACGCCTGTCATGTTCACGACACTGGTGATATGCAGCGTGCTGTTCACGATCTTCTTCGACTACTACCGGGGCGAATGACCGGCAACCGGCGCGGGTGCGTTGTGTACTACGCAACC
>JANQGP010000370.1 GCA_028277265.1 Woeseiaceae bacterium
GCACGTCAAATACCGCTATACTGGCCGGCCGGCCCGGACGGTTCCTCGGTAGGAAGCGTGGGCGCGGCGGGCGATCGGACGCCAATGCCGTGGCGGATGCGCGTCGCTAGGCCACACCTTTCGCCTGCAAGGCCTGCAGGTCACCGTCGGTGACGCCGAACGCGCCGTAGATTTATTTGGTTGCGGGGGCAGGATTTGGATTTTGTGACCTTTCAGCTGCTGCAGTAGCTACTTGATTCTAGTATTGCAGTCGTAGACAAGTCTGAACTGGGCTGGACTGATCTGTGCCGCCACTCAGCGCATGAAAGCCAGTTACCATATGACGAGTTCAACAGTGCGACGCTGTACCGAGGTGCTCTGTCAGCCATCCTCGTATGACCGGCTCTATTTGGCCACGAAGCTCTGCATTGGCGTAACCGATCCAGTGCATTCCGGTGGATACATCAAACGGAGCATCGAGCTCACCTCCAAAGCCGTCCGTTACGATGACGCCGGCGGCGCGAGCGAGTGGAACTCCAGCAAGGTCATAGGGATGGCACTCCAGTCCACGAATGATCCTGGCGTTACCCGCTCGCTCAAGGGCCTGGTAGAACAGCGGCCGCAAATCACAAGTCAACCGATCCCGACCCATCATCAACTCAACGAGTTGGCCACCGGTGCTGATATATTGGTCCTCGAAAATACTCGCTGAGCCTAGATTGTCGGTGCCGATCGTCGCACTCGCGATGCGCTCCATCAGATTGCTCGCCAATTCCTTAGTGCCCGGGAAGAAGTTGCTGACCTGAGCAAATCCACCTCGCAGCGACCGTGCAGTGCTGGGTTGGACTGTCAGCTGCAGCCGTGACCCCGACTCGAGATTCTGCCGATTGCCGACCGGAAGCATGCTGCCTGCAAACGAAAAGGCATCAGCCCAACTCTGCTTGCTGACCGGAATTTCCACCATTACCGACGCGATAGCATCCGATAGTCGCGTACGGTCACCTAAGTCGGGTGCAAAGGCCGCCAGAAACCAAGCGGACCGTTTATCGTACATCAGACCGCGAGTTCCATCGATCGGATCGATAAGCACGCGGTAGCGCGCGCGCTGGTGTCGTGTGCTAAAATCTAGTCGACCACGCTCGCCGAGGCCCTCGGCAATCACCATCAGCGGTCCAAGGTCGCTTGGCGATCGGGACAGTTCGTCCACGAGAACACTTTCGACCCGCCGATCAATGCCGTAAATCGTATCGCCTCCCTCCACAGCCACCGGGAGTTGGTCGCGGGCGATTTCGCGGCCCGCAAGGGCATGTCTCCTCACGGCTTCACCCACACGCAGCAGGAAAGCGGCAGCAAGGTCTGCATCCGCTTGCAGGTTATGCCGACGCATCAGTCAGGCTCCATCAGCGTTTCATAGTGCTCCGCCGCAAGCTCGAAACAGGCAGCACCGGCAGGGAGCGCTGGCAGGGGCACACCCCAGGGACTGTGGATGAACCCCATCGCCTCCTGACGAAGCTGCTCTTTTCGCTCGGGTATCGACGGCAGGAACCGGATGCGTTTGACCTTCCCTTCATAGTTGGGGATGAGTTCAAGATTCTCGATCCGGGAACACGCGGCCCTCCAGTCCATCACAATAGCGACCAGCACCTCCACTTTGGTTGTTACCGGATCGATCCCGGCGCCCAGAAGATAGATCTTGGCGATTCTTCTTCCGTCCCTGGATGGTAGAAACAGCGTCTTGAACTCCCGCCTGGATTCCAAGATGCCGACATTCTTCTCATGGTGTTCATCCAGTTCCTCGTAACCGCGCAACTCTTCGAGGAATTCGCGAGCCGCCGTCTTCCAGATATCGATCGAATTTGGATCGCCAAGATCGTTGGAAATCGGTTGATGGCCGCCGGCCGGAACCACGTGGACGCAATTCTGCGCTTCGAGCACCGTATCGTCTCTATAGTGTACAAGATAAACATCGTGCGCCGTATCTGTAATGGCGTTCGGTTCCTCGTAACTCCTGAGTATTGTTAGGCAGTTGACCCCGGGGAACGCAGCTCGACCAAGAAAACTGAACACATCACTTGGGCTGATCCGGATAGGTAACGATGCCGTGTCGATTTCGCCCCCACTGAGAAGGTCGGCTCGCGCGAGCTCAAGAGCTCGTGCTTCACAGCTGTTTACGTATTCGAAGTAGGTTGAGTTCCCGAATACAAAATGCAGGCCGAGGCCACGACGGTGGATATCGAGTACGCGATAAGCGAGTCCATTCCAGTAGGGGCGGCCGATTTTGGCGAGGCGCTTACGGAGAGTGACAGATTCCTTCAGCGTCAAGGCAGGCAAGCCGATGCCATCGAGTATCGGTGGCTCGGGTGCCTGGACGGTCCGGAATTCGGGTGGTTCCAGTTCCGAGGTCTCAGTGAGTAGCAGCGGCCGGTCGAGAATCCAGTCCCGACGCGCGACAAGCGGGAAGTCATCGTAAGGGAAGTCATTCCGCTGCGTTTCGTCAACGTCCGCGTAGTAGCACTTGGCGAGTTTGGCTAGGTCAGAGCGGCGATGGG
>JANQGP010000278.1 GCA_028277265.1 Woeseiaceae bacterium
GATCGATCTGCGCATCGGACCGGCCGCAGACACGTTGGATGAAATCATCGCCGAGGGCAACGGGGAATCCTTCGACTTCGCGTTTATCGACGCGGACAAGACCGGCTACGACGGCTACTATGAGCGCTGTCTGGCGCTTCTGCGGCCCGGCGGTGACATCGCTATCGATAACGCACTATGGGCCGGCTCCGTAGCGGACCCGGCCGACAACAGCGAGGATACACTGGCGATACGGGTGCTGAACGAGAAGATCTCCCGGGATCCTCGCGTCGAGGCTTACCTTGCCCCGGTCGGCGACGGCGTACACCTTGCCTGGAAGCGATAGTTCGCCACCCCGCGAATCGCCTGCATCGTGTCGTGCAGCTGACACAGGCCCTTCAGACCGTCAGGCGGGGCTCAGCGGTCCGTGGTTGTCACAGCGATCCCCGTGGGGATTCGGATGAGCGGTTCGACGTGGGCGTCCGCCAGGTTACACCGACTCGTGGGCGCAATCCGATGCCCGACAGAGCCGAAAGTTGCGATAGTGAGCTGCGACAAGGATGGCTGCGGATATCACGGTAACGACGCGCTCTCCCGCCTCGCCGGCAACGTCGTGAAGAACGGTAGCGGCGAGCACCATGCCGGTCAGCCCTGTCGCGCCGAGCGTCAGCACCCACCGATCCTTATGCCGCCAGCAACCGATCCCGAAGGCAACGATCGCTGCCGGCAGGATGACGAACAGCATTGCCAGGTGGAATGACTCGTCGGCAAGCACGGTTGCGGGCAAAACCGTACCGGTGATCAGCAGCGTCGGTATCACGATGCAGTGAACTGCACATGCCGTAGATGCCGCGATACCCAGCCAGTCAGCGATCCCGGAGGTTTTACCTGCACGCAATTCCGTCATGCCTCGTCCCGTCCGAACGCTAGTACACGTATTCTTCTATTTTTCGAGCCGCCATCGTGTAGCTCGCTGCGGCGAGGTCCGACTCGTAGGCGTCCGTTTTGAGCTCACCGGTCGCCCAAATCGGATCCCAGGGCGACTCTATCTCGACCGGCTTGTCGAGCGTGACGTAGACGATCTGGTTGGCTGGAGGTGGCGGATAGTGGATACAGGCTCCGAAGTACGGGACCAGCAGAAACTCCTTGACTTTGCCCGCTCCGGAAAGCTCGAGCGGCACGACGAACCCGGGGAGCTTCGCCTGGATGCCATTGAGTTCGTCGACAACGCCCGTCGGATAGGCCGGTGTCGAGAACTCCTCGTCGAGCGACTTGTGATCCCAATCCTCGTCCATCAATTCGTCGTCTTCGTAGAGGTATACAGGCTCCTGCTGGGGCAAGGCGCCTGCCGGAATCAGGTCGTCCCAGGTGAGCTCACGTACGTCGTTGGCAAACGAGAACCCGGCGAGCATCGTCGCCAACACGATGCCATAGCCAATGGCTCGGTTCAGATTTGTCATAGCTTTTCCATCCTGGTGTCCTGTCCGATAAATTCTCTTGATTTCAAAGCCTTACCGTCAGGCCATCGGCGAGTGAGTTCCGGTACGCGCGCCAGGCTGGAATCGTACTGACGAGGACCGCAATACTCAAGATCCCTGCCAGTACGTAAAGATCGAATGCGCGCAGACCGACGCTAAGCTGAATGCCGAACTCGGACAATGCGTACTGGCGTATCGCCAGAATACCGAGTTGGACCATCAAGAGCCCCAATAGTGCGCCGAGGAACGCGAGCATGGCCGCTTCCGAAAGCAATAACGCAAAGACATGACCGGGTCTCGCACCGACAGACCGCAAGACGGACATCTCCCGGCGGCGCTCGTTCAGGCTGACCAGCAGCGTCGCAAGCAACCCAAGCACTCCTGCCAGCACAACCATCGCCGACACGCCCAGCAGCGCGTATTCTGCAACGCCGATCAGGCCCCAGAGCTGCTGCAACGCGACGCCCGGAATCACCGCCGATAGCGGTTCGGGTTCGAACTCGTTGATGTATCGCTGCAGCGTGAAGATGCCGATCTTCGATTTGAGCCCGACCAGAAACGCCGTAATGGCCTCCGACTCATAGTCGCCAATCGGTACGGAGAACCGGTCGATATCGCCATCCGAGTGGATCAGGTCCATGCCGTTCAGGCTGATGTGCACTGTCCGATCGACGGGCGTGCCGGTACGAGCGAGAATTCCAGTGACGGTGAATGGATTGTCATCGTGCGTAACAAAGCTCGTCTCCGTCAACCCGTGCGACACGACGATTTGCTGGCCAACCCGATAATCGAGTTGATCGGCGACTTCGGCACCGATGACGGCATCGGTCGGCCCGGAAAAAGGCGTTCCCGCCGCAAACTCCAGCGCTCTTTCATCAGCGTACTGATAGTGCTCGAAATATCGGAGGTCTGTACCGAGCACACGATAACCCCGGTGTGCGTCGCCCAACGAGATCGGAATTGTCCAGTCGACTTCGGGCCGGGCATCGATATCCGTGTAGCTCTCCCAGGTGATGTTGTTGGTCGGGTTACCGATCCGAAAGACCGAATACAAGAGCAGATTCAGGTCGCCGCTGCGCGCGCCGACAATCAGGTCGGTGCCTGAGATGGTGTTGGCGAAACTGGTTTGAGTATCTGTCCTGACTCGATCGACAACGGAAAGCAAGGCGGCACTGACGGCAATCGATGCCAGCGTCAGAACAGCCGTCCCGCGCCGGTTGACCAGGCTCTTGAATACGAGAGCCAGCGTATTGCGGACGCTATGCAACACGTGAACGGCCGGCCGCAGCGTTTGCCAGCTGAAGATCGATCGCGTCGTCGAAATGGCTTGCGAGAGACGCATCGTGGCTGACGAAGATGACCGTACTACCGACCCGATCGCATTCGGACAGCAGCAAGTCGATGAATTCGCGTCGGCGATCTGCATCGAGCGACGAGGTCGGCTCGTCCGCGATGACCAGTTCCGGTCCCCCGATCAAAGCCCGCGCAGCCGCGACCCTCTGCTGTTGCCCCACGCTCAAATCCGTCGTCTTGCGTGAACGCAGCCTCTCGTCGATACCGAGCTCAGATAGCAAGCGGGCTGCCGAAATTTCAACGGAGCCATCGGCATCTTTCGCACGTTGCAACCGTCGCTGCGAATAGCGGCACGGCAAGCAAACATTGTCGACCACGGACAGGTAAGGCACAAGATTGAACTGCTGGAAAATGAATCCGACGTGATCTGCCCGCATTCGATCGCGAGCCGCGCCCTTCATGCCGGATAGATCGGCGCCGAGGATGGTAACGCTACCCTCGCGAGGCACGAGTACTCCGCCGATCATGGCGAGCAGCGTACTTTTTCCACACCCGCTGGGACCAAACAGGAACACCCGTCGCGAAGCTTCGACTTGCAGCTTCGAAATAGCGAGTACGTCTTCGTCTGAACCGTACCCGAAGCGCAGGTCGGCGATCACAATCGCATGCTCGAATCCGGCAGTGTCTGGCACGGCTTCTAAGGCGATGAGAGCGATACCGACCCCACGCGCCCCTCTTTGGTCAGCACTTGCGCTCCGGCGGCAGTGAGAATCTGGATCTTGATCGTCTCCACGCCCACAAATGCCTCCGTAAATCGCAGATCAAGAGTATCGAGCCCTGATGCGTCGCTACATTTCCACTCGTAACTCGCGTTGACTTCCGCGTGCTCTTCATGGTCGTGATCGTGCTCGTCATGGTTGTGCTTGTCGTGATCATGCTCATCGTGGTCGTGCTTGTCGTGGTCATGCTCGTCGTGGTCGTGTTTGCCGTGTTCATCGTCGTGACCGTGACGATCATCATGATGGTCGTCGTGCCTGGCCGGGGCATTATCCGCTTGCGCGAGGTGCTTCAGGACGTAGTCCGGTCCATCGATGGCCATGTCCGAGAAATCGCAATTCGCCGATTGCGCCAAGCCGAACATCGCCTCGGGATCTGACAACATCGTTGCCGCCTGCTGAATCAGTTTCGCCTGTTCATCGTTCTTAGGTTCATGTTCGAAGCCGACGACATCGGATAGAGGCGCAGACAACGACACGGCGACAGTATCGTCCTCGACAACGATGCCGAGTTCGACGACACCGTGTACGTGCTGCGCCACGGCGCTCGCCGGCGCAATGCCGACAGCCAGGATTAAAGCGGGGAGAATCTTCATAATCGAGTATCTAGTGCGCATGGGGAATCAGGAACAATAAAAACAATCCGGCAACAATGCCAAGACGTTCGGCAAAAACCGTGTCAACGTGAGACTCCCTCGGGGCGTGGAGGTTTCGTCCAGCTGACGAGAAGACGATGACGTGCAACAGCGTGCCCGCTACGAACGCCTGGAAACAGGCGAAGCTGGTCGCCTGCATCAGCGCGATGACGGACTCGCCCAACAGGTATGCGACAGAAGTCGCAACTGCGATTATCGCAAGAGCACCGAACGCTACCGTGCTGCCCAGGCGGGGGCGAAGGGTCCACCAGATTGCCATGCCGACGGGGATTCGATGCAGAATGACGCCCAGCGCAAGATGATTGCTGAGCAGGCCGGAGAGCCCCTTCTCAGCCGCATGATCATCGCGAGTCCCTGCTTCCAACTCGTGCAGGTGGTCGCTGGGAATCAGTGCGATGCCGTCCAGAGCAGCGTGAATCATGAGGCCCAGCGCACCGAGGAGGACTATCCAGGTATATCGGTCGGCGCCGCCTTTGGAGGGCTGTCGTTCGACGAAAAACGCGAAGGCCACGCCGGCTGCGAGGAAGGCCAACGCGGTGAACCCGGCGATATCGAAGACGTCCGGAACGATATGCACAACGACGATCCCGGCGATCGTGACGAAGAGCAGGCCATCGAGCGCACCCCGGGCGGAGTTCGAGTTCTGAAAGGCCCTGTATAGCAAGGGGCCGACTGCAAGAGCGACGAGACTCAGTACCAGGTTCACGTTATCGTTTCTCCACGATTACATTGCCGTCAGGGAACTGTCGTGGCGAGAATCGTCCAGGCCATTGACCGGTTTCAAGAACCTTAGGACACCGCTCTGGACATCGTCTATGAAGGATATACCATATCAATTCGGCATCGCACGAAACCACGACCTGGATCGAACCATCCTGCGTCGGGTTAGAATTACGATTGAATTTCGAACGAGGGGACCCGGGTTTGGCTAATCCCGCGACGACAGCACCGCCGCTCGCCGTGAAGTGGCGCAAACTCGCCGAAGCGCGCTGCGCAGCAACGGGTGAGCGATTGACACCGGCCAGGTTGGCCGCCTACGCGGAACTGTTGGCCAGCGACAAGCCGGTTTCAGCCTATGAGCTGATCGCGCTGCTCGAGGACCGGCAGCAACGTAAGATCGCGCCGTTGACCGTCTACCGTCATCTCGATTTTCTGATACGAGTCGGCCTCGTGCACCGCCTCGAATCGACGCAGTCCTATATGCCCTGCGATCGTCCCGATCACCAGCACGAAAGCCAGTACCTCCTCTGCTCGTCCTGCGGACGGGCGGTTGAGGTTGCGTCCAAACCGCTCGATTCCCTGCTGCGCAAGATCGCCAATCAAAACGAATTCCGGCCGCAGAACACCGTCGTGGAAATCCGCGGACTCTGCGAGCGCTGTGCGGCCAGCGAGTCCGATTAAGTAGTCAGGTCCCTGCCGATGCGACCGTGTCATGCGGTTGCAGGCTTTCCATGCGCGTGCCGCGAAGGCCTGTTCGTGTATGCGGTTGACAGCAGGGGCGAATTGATATGTTATAACATAAATAGCAACCCGCCAGAACCGATCGATGCGCGCTACCGGTAACGCTTTTCGTGCACATCGAATGCCGACGCCGTGGCGCTGGCGGCTCGCCCGTCCTTCAACCCTGTAATGGAATCCAGATCATGTTCCAGAAACCAACGTATCTCCGGGCGGCGGTTGCTGCCTCGGTAATCATCCTGTCACCGCAAGTGTCGACGTCCGCACAGGAATCGGCCGAAGAGCCCATCGACGAGGTCGTCGTGCGGGCCCACCCCTTGTCGGCGGAGACGCTTGCACAGCCCATAGCGACGCTGGACGGCGAGGAACTCGACCGCGCGCTGACGCCTTCTATCGCCGAAACGCTGCGTGACTTACCCGGCGTTTACAATGCAAGCTTCGGACAGGCGGTCGGTCGACCGGTCTTGCGCGGCCTTGGCGGCGCGCGCGTCAAGACCATGGAAGACCGCATCGACAGCATGGACGTCTCCGTGACGAGCCCGGATCACCTGACGACGATCGAGCCGTTTACCGCGCGGAGTATCGAGGTTCTCAAGGGTCCGACCACGTTGCTTTACGGTACCGGTGCTATTGGCGGTGTGGTGGACGTGCACACCGGGCGTATCCCGCATGCAGTACCCGAAGCGCTGTCGGCCACGGCCAGTCTGCGTGCGACAGACAATGCCAACCAGCGATCGGGTGCGTTTCGCCTGAATGCCGGTACGGGGAACATCGCCTTTCACATTGACGCCTTCTATCGCGATGCCGATGAGTTCGATATACCGGGTTTCGCGGAGTCTGCGGCACTCCGCGAACTCGAGGAGATGGAACACGAAGGCGAAGAGGAACACGACCACGACCATGAACACGAAGAGGAGGAAGCCTTCGGCACGTTGCCCAACAGTCAAATGGAGATGAACGGCGGCGCGGCCGGACTGTCGTTCATAGGCGAACGTGGTTTCCTGGGATTTGCCGTGTCGACCTACGACGCCGAGTACGGACTTCCCGGACACAGTCACGAGCACGGGCACGAGCATGAGCACGAGGAAGAGGAAGAACACGAAGGCCACGAAGAAGAAGGTGGCGCGGTCCTCAATCTGGACCAGACCCGGATCGACGTCGAGGCCGGGCTCGATGCGCCGTTTGCCGGATTCAGCTCTCTGAACGTCCGCCTCGGTCTTAACGACTACGAGCACGTCGAGGTAGAGGGCAGCGGCGAGGCTGGCACGGTGTTCGCAAACGAAGCAATGGAAGGTCGCGTCGAACTGGTGCACGAGATCGGATCGAGCTTCGAAGGCGCAACGGGGCTGCAGTACTCGACGCGCGATTTCTCGGCCATCGGCGAGGAGGCCTTCGTGCAGCCGGTCGACACACAGACCATCGGTGTCTTCTACGTAGGACAGCGCCGCTTCGACAGCACTGGGCTCGAGTTCGGATTGCGCTACGAGCACGTCGAGCACGATCCGACCAGCCCCCTCCCCTCACGCAGTTTTGATCTGGGCGCCGCGTCACTTGGTCTGACCCGGCCGCTGACAGACTTCTGGACGATCAGCGGACAGCTCGACTACTCGAGCCGCGCGCCCGTGGCAGAGGAACTGTACTCCGATGGCCCACACCTCGTGACGAGCAGCTACGAGATCGGCGACTCCAATCTGGGCGAAGAGCGAGCGGCAAATGTCTCGGCGACACTCAAGTACGACCAGGAGTCGCTGTACTTCTCGCTGAGCGCTTACTACACGGATTTCGGGGACTTCATTTACGAGGCAGCGACCGGCGCCGAAATCGACGAATTGCCGGTGCTCGAGTGGCGACAGGGCGATGCCGTGTTTCATGGCGTCGAAGCAGACATCGGGTGGAGAGCCCTTGACTGGGGCGACGGAATGCTGGAGTTCAACGCCGGTTGCGACTATATCCGGGCGCGCCTTGACGCCGGCGAGTACCGCAACCTGCCGCGTATACCGCCGCAGCGTTGGCGCATCGGTACATTGCTTACCTGGCAGGACCTGCTCGCCGAAGTGTCTTTCAGCCGCGTGGACGAACAACGCGACACAACCTTCGGAGAGCTTCCGACCGAGGCCTACAACGATCTTCGCATTCATCTGGGATACGGGCTGGATATTGGCGATAATCGCCTGGAGTTGTTCCTCACCGGGCGGAATCTGACCGATGACGAGCAGCGCTACCACACCTCGTTTATCAAGGACCTGGCCCCGCAACGAGGGCGCACGATCGAAGCCGGAGTGATTCTGCGCCTGTAACCAGAGACGAAGTCATGCGTCGGACGCTCAAAGTACTCTTCGTGGCCGCTGCGTCGGCAATGAGCCCTGCCTTCGCTCATGACGGCAATAGCGAGCTTGTCGAAGAGCTGATCGTCTATGGCCGATCCCTGGAAGTGATCGGGACCGCGCACCAGGCCTCCGAGGGCATCGTCGCTTACGATGACATTCGCCTGCCCCCCATGCTCAGAGTGGGCGAACTCTCGGAGGCCGTGCCGGGCATGGTGGCAACCCAGCACTCCGGGACGGGCAAGGCTAACCAGTACTTCCTGCGGGGCTTCAATCTCGACCACGGCACCGACTTCGCCGCGTTCGTGGATGGCGTGCCGGTCAACATGCGCACCCACGGGCATGGCCAGGGTTACCTCGACCTCAGCTTCATCATTCCCGAACTGGTCGAGGTCACGACGTATCGAAAAGGACCATATTCTGCGAACACCGGCGATTTTTCATCGGCGGGCAACGTCCGGTTCGATCTTTATGATTCGCTCGACGAGTCGTTCCTGAACGTGACGTTGGGGGCTTACGACTTCTACCGCGGCATCGCCGCCGCAAGCAGGGATGTCGGTGAAGGTACGGCGACGTTTGCCTACGACTACACGGCTTACGGCGGCCCGTGGGACCTCGACGAGGACCTGTCGCAAACCCGGTTCTATGCCAATTACGCCGGGTCCGTTGGAACGGCAGATATGAAAGTCTCGCTGCTTGGCTACGTCGGCGACTGGAGTTCGTCCGACCAGCTGCCACGACGGGCCATCGATGCCGGTGTTATCGACGAACTGGGTTACGTCGACCCCTACCTCGGTGGCAGTACGGACCGCTTCAGCGTGACGGGCGAGCTTGCGACCGGGCAGTGGAAGGCCACGGCCTACGTCATCGACTACGACTTCACACTGTTCTCCAACTTCACCTACCTGCTCGACGACCCCGGGAACGGCGACCAGTTCGAGCAGATCGAC
>JANQGP010000299.1 GCA_028277265.1 Woeseiaceae bacterium
GAGTTGAATCCCGACTGCGTCGTACCGGTCCTGCAACTCGATGACGGCAGCTGCCTGAGCGAAGTCACCGCGATCTGCCAGTACCTCGAAGAGCGGTACCCGAATCCGCCGCTGCTGGGCTCGACGGCCGAGGAACGCGCGCGTGTCACGATGTGGAATGCAAAGATCGAGCAGCAGGGACTGCTGTCGATGGCCGACGCCTTTCGGAACACGGCGAAAGGCCTGAGGGGCCGCGCCGTTACGGGCAGCAAAAGCTATGAGCAGATTCCCGAGCTGGCCGAGCGCGGTCGACAGCGCGTGGAGCAGTTCTTCGGACGCCTCGATGCTCAGCTGGCCGGCAGTCCTTTCGTCGCCGGTGCGGGATTCTCGATGGCCGACATCACGGCACTCGTGCTCGTGGACTTCGCCGCGTGGACCAAAATTGCCGTTCCGGACGAAGCGAACAACCTCGCACGCTGGTACAGTGACGTGTCCGCCCGACCCGGCGCGGTTGCCTAATCGCCCGGCTTCTCGGCGAGACTGCGAAAACCGAGGAACAGCAGCACGCCGATCTTCGTGAGTTCGAGCGTCGAGTAGATCGCGTGCGCGTTCGACGGCGGCGGGGTTCCGCCCGCGAGAATGACGTCGGTTCGTGCCGACAGTTCCGGGATGAGCCAGGCGCCCTGCGCGAGCACGATCAGAATCAGCAAACCGCACCACGCCCACCACGTGCTGCTGCGGCCCGAGACCCGAACGACGATCAACAGTGCGACGAGCGCGGCGAGTTCCGCCTTGTTCAGGGCCGCGAACACGACCCGCCCGACATCGAGCGCGACCGGTCGGGTAATCGACCCGGCGGCGAAGCGCACCGGCGTTGCGAGCATTGAAATGCCGACGGTCAGCCCGATCCAGGTGAAGCAGACCCATGCCGGATGGAGCAGTGCGTTGCGAATTCGTCCCAGCACGGACGTATAATGCATCACCTGTCTGGCAGGCTGCCAGCGTTGCGAGACACCCGGATGACAGAAAAAGAACCACAACTCGCGTCCACGGTGATGATGATCCGGCCGGTACGATTCGAGAGCAATCCGTTGACGGCCGAGTCGAATCGCTTCCAGGGGAAGAACGACGCCTCGGCCGAGGAACAACAGGCGCGCGCGCTCGAGGAATTCGAAGGTCTCGTTACGGCGTTGCGCGATGCAGGTATCGACGTCATCGATATCGACGATACGCCGGAACCGCACACGCCCGACGCGATCTTCCCCAACAACTGGATCAGCATGCACGCCGACGGCCGCGTCGTGCTGTACCCGATGGAAGCCGAGAACCGGCGTACCGAAAGGCGCATGGACATCGTCGATCACCTCGACAAAGTGGCCGGTCGCGTGGTCACCGAGGTCGTCGATCTCAGCGGGCACGAGGCCGATGGGCACTTCCTCGAGGGTACGGGCAGCATGGTGCTCGACCGCAGCAACCGCGTCGCGTATGCCTCTATATCGTCGCGGACGCACCTCGATCCGCTCGGCGATTTCGCGCAGCGCATGGGTTACGACGTCGTCGCGTTCGAGGCCGTCGACAGCGACGGCGTGCCGATTTACCACACGAACGTCCTGATGAACGTCGGCGAGATACTTGCTGTGATCTGCGATGAGGCGATACCGCGGGAGGAGCAGCGAAAAGCGGTGCTTGCACGGCTCAGGGAGACCGGGCACGACGTGGTGTCGCTCAGCTATGCACAGCTCGACGCGTTCGCCGGCAATATGCTCGAGCTTCGCAACGACCAGGGAGAGAGAGTGACCGCTCTGTCACGCCGGGCACTCGACAGCCTCGACAACGAACAACGCGCGGCACTCGAGGCCAACGGCCGCATCGTCTGCGCCCCGATCGACAGCATCGAATCGTCAGCCGGAGGCAGCGTGCGCTGTATGCTTGCCGAGGTCCACCTGCCGAACGAACAGGTCAACGAACCATGAGCAAAGACAGGATACTGATGTGTCCACCGGACTTCTTTACGGTGGACTACGTCATCAACCCGTGGATGGCCGGTCAAGAGGACTCACTGGACATCGATCGGGCGAGCGAGCAGTGGCAGACGCTACGCGACCAGATCGGCGAGTTTGCCGAGGTGATCACCATCGAGCCGCAGCCGGAGCTGCCCGACATGGTGTTCACGGCGAACGCGGGCGTCGTCTACGGTGACAAGGCAATCGCGAGTCACTTCATGCCGCACGAACGCAGGCCCGAGGAGCAGTTCTTCAAAAAGTGGTTTCGGGAAAACGGCTTCGACCTGCTCGAACTCGACGACAACATCGGGTTCGAAGGCGCCGGAGACTGCCTGCTCGACCGCCGCGGGCCCTGGTTGTGGACGGGCTACGGATTTCGCACCGAGATCGAGGCGCACGCCGAGATTCGTAACTACTTCGATATCGAAGTGGTTTCGATTCAACTGACCGACGCGCGCTTCTATCACATCGACACGTGTTTCTGCCCGTTGACGGACGGCTTCCTGATGTACCATCCGCCGGCATTCGACTACGACTCCCGCATCGCCATCGAAAGCCGGATCCCGCCGCACAAGCGCATCATCGTCGATACGTTCGACGCAGGTAACTTCGCCTGCAATGCCGTGAACATCGGCGACCGCGTGATCCTCAACGAAGCCTCCGATCCGCTGAAAGCGCGCCTGATGCTGGCGGGTTTCAGGGTTCACGAGGTGGGGCTGAGCGAGTTCCTCAAGGCCGGCGGTTCCGCGAAGTGCCTGACACTGAAGCTCACCGAGCCGGTTCGTTAGTGGAACGATGACGACCGCTCACCGCTATTCGATCTGGCCGAAAGATCCCGCTGCACACCTCTTCGAGGTGCGTCTGACCGTGGCGGCGCCCGACCGGCAGGGACAGACGTTCGCGCTGCCGACATGGATTCCCGGCAGCTACATGATCCGCGACTACGCGAGGAACGTCATCACCGCGCGCGCCGAATCCGACGGGCGTGACGTCTCGCTGCGCAAGCTCGACAAGACGCGCTGGCAGGCCGCGCCGGTCGACCGTGAACTGACCATCGTGCTGGAGGTGTATGCCCACGATGAAAGCGTCCGAGGCGCGCATCTCGATCTGACACACGCTTTCTTCAACGGTACGTGCGTCTTTCCGCTTGTCGAAGGTCAGGACGACGTCGCTTGCGAACTCGACATTCGTCAACCCGAAAAGCCGGTCGGCAGACGCTGGCGCGTCGCGACGTCGATGCGTGCCGTCGACGCACCGGCTTACGGCTTCGGGATCTACGCGGCGGCGGATTATGCCGAACTCATCGATCATCCGGTCGAGATCGGTGAGCTGTCGATCGGTGAGTTCGAGGTTCGGGGCATTCCTCATGCGATCGCGATTCGCGGAAATACGCGCGTCGACATGGCGCGTCTCTGCCACGACCTCGAGACGATTTGCGAGCAGCACATGACGTTGCTCGGCGTGCCGGCTGATCTCGATCGCTACCTGTTCCTGCTGAATGCGCCCGGCACCGGCTACGGCGGCCTCGAACACCGCTGGTCATCGGCGCTGGTATGCGGACGCGACAATCTGCCGGCGCGGGGTGACGACGGGGTATCGGACGAATACCGTACCTTCCTGGGCCTCGTGAGCCACGAGTACTTCCACCTCTGGAACGTCAAGCGCATGAAGCCGGCGGCGTTCGTGCCCCACGACCTGTCCAGGGAAGTCCATACGGACCTGCTTTGGGTGTTCGAGGGCGTGACCTCGTACTACGACGACCTGGCACTCGCGCGCAGCGGCATGATCGATACGGGCAGCTATCTCGAACTTGTCGGACGGACGATTACCCGGGTCATGCGCGGCGGCGGTCGCCGCAAACAAAGCGTCGCGGAGTCGAGCTTCGATGCATGGACCAAGTTCTACAAACAGGACGCGAATGCGGCGAACGCGATCGTCAGCTACTACGCCAAGGGATCACTCGTCGCGCTGGTGCTCGACCTCAAGCTGCGATCCGGGACCGATGGCCGTGTCGGTCTCGATGACGTCATGCGCGTCGCCTGGCAACGCTGGGGAGAGACGGGTGAGGGCATGCCCGAGGACGGGCTCGAAGTGCTCAGTGCGGAGGTGTCGGGCCTGGACCTCGAGGACTTTTTTGACGCCACCGTGCGCGGAACGGGCGAGCTTCCGCTCGAGTCACTCCTGAAGACCCACGGCGTCCGGCTCAACATGCGGCGCTCGGCCGGCGGCAAGGACACCGGCGGCAAGGCAAAGGCCGACGATGTTCTGCCGACGGTCTGGATGGGCGCGGCACTGGCCAGCTCGAGCGGCAAGCCGGTTTTCCGGACTGTGCACAACGGCGGCCCCGCGGAACTCGCCGGTATCGCGCCGGGCGACGAGCTGGTCGCGCTGGACGGTCTGCGCGTCAATCTCGCGGGCGCCGAGGCACGGACCCGTCGCTACCATGCCGGGGATATGTCTGATGTCACGGTTTTTCGAGGGGACGAGCTGATGACGCTGCGACTCAAATGGGCCGAGGCGCCTGCCGATACGTGTTTTCTGACGGTCGACGCCGACGCCGACGAGGCTGCGAAAGCCCGTCGCGCGGAGTGGCTCGGGCAATAATGCGGCTGCTCGGCAATCCGACGCTGCGCCTGTTCATCGGTGCGGCCCTGATCAGCCTGTCACCCGTCTGGGTCAAACTGGTCGCCGTGTCACCGACAACGAGCGCCTTCTGGCGTCTCGCGATCGGCGGTGTCGTCATTGCCCTCTACCTCGTCGTTACCCGGCAGCGCCCTCGATTGTCGCCGCGGATCTGGCTGGTGCTGATCCTCGCGGCGGTTTTTCTCGCCACGGATCTCTGGTTCTACCATCGCAGCATCCAGTACATCGGCCCCGGCCTGTCGACATTGCTTGCGAACTTTCAGGTCTTCGTCATGGCGGCTGCCGGAATCGTCATTCTTCGGCAACCGCCCAGCGTACGGCAGCTCATCGCGATACCGCTGGCGCTGTTCGGCCTGGCGCTGATCGTTGGTGTCGACTGGGGAGGCCTGCCAGAGAGCTATCGCCGCGGCATCGTCTTCGGCCTGGGCGCAGCCGTGACCTATGCGGCCTACCTGCTGGCAATGCGTCGCTCACGTCGGGATTCGACAACCCCCGTCCCGACGCGCGAAATCGCCGTCGTCTCACTCGCCGGCGCCGCGATGCTCGGTGTAACCGCGCTGACGGAAGGCCATTCGCTGGCGATCTCCTCGGGAAGCGACGCACTCTGGCTGGTTTGCTACGGCGTTCTGTCCCACGGCACCGGCATGCTGTTCATTACGAGCAGCCTGCCTCACGTAACGACGACACAGGCCGGAATCGCGCTGCTGCTGCAGCCGACGCTGAGTTTCGTATGGGACGTGGTGTTCTTCGCGCGGCCGATGAGCGCCAAGGAACTGCTTGGCGCCGCCATTGCATTGTTCGCCATCTACCTCGGGTCGCGTTCCCGGTCAGAGCAGCGCAAGGCCCCCGCTTAGCATTTCGATCTCGAAGCGCCGCTGCAGCGGCTGGACCTCGCCGTCGAGATGGGAAGGAACGGCTTCTTCGCACTCGATCAGCAGATTCCGGACGGGTTCGTGGACGATCTCCCGTTCGCCGAGGTGCGTACCGGCCATCAGCTTGGGTAGCAAGCTGATAATGCGCCGCCGGGAGACAGGCGCGGCGAGCAGCAGGTCGAACCGGCCATCGTCATTCTCGGCAGTCGGGACGATATGGAACATGCCGCCGACCCATGCGCCGTTTGCGACATTGGCCAACGTCACCGGCCCGTCCCAGATCTTCCTGTCACCGGTAATGCGCATGACGGGTGCCGCAATGCCGCCCGCCATGCTGCGAAAGATCGCAAGCAGGTAGACCAGGTCCCCGATCGGAATACGGTAACTGCGGGCGATTCGCGTTACCCTGGCGTCGAAGCCCACGCCGGCACCGTTGACAAAATAGCGTTCATTCATGCGGCCAACGTCCACGGCACGCACGGTCTCACCGGCGGCGACGCGATCGGCCAGCAGAGAGGTCGCGTGCTCCCACTCCAGCGTGATGCCCGCGGCTTTCGCGAAGTCGTTGCCCGTGCCGGTCGGAATGACGCCCATCGCGGTGCCGTTCCGCCCGCGCAATATGCCGTTGGCGGCTTCGTGCACGCTGCCGTCGCCGCCCGCGACGATGACTTTCGTCACCCCGTTGCGGATGGCCGCATGAACTCTTGCCTCGAGATCGCCGACGGCCTCGCTGCGGTGAACGATTGGCGTAACGCCGCCGCGTTCAAGAATGTCGACTATGCGCCGTTCGCGTTTTCCCGCGCGACCACGGCCGGCCGTCGGGTTCAGGAACAGGTGAACGGCGTCGGCACACATGCGCCGATGCTACAATGCGCCCACCTCTTCTCGCAAAACGGAAGGCGTGATGCTAGAGCTCGGCGTCAAGTTCCTGATCAGCTATTTCATCGGTTCGCTCATGGGTGCGATGATCGTGGGCAAACTTCGCGGCGGCGTCGATATCCGCACGATGGGAAGCGGCAACGCGGGCGGCACGAACGCACTTCGCACGCAGGGTTTCCTGTTCGCACTCGGTGTAGTCGTTATCGACGTCGGCAAAGGCGTGGTCGGCGCGGGCGTCGTGCCGGGACTCGAGCTGCCGTTTGTTCCACAGGACCCTGACATCTCCCGAACCTGGCTTACGATCGCGTGTTCGGCGGCCGCCGTGTTCGGGCACGTCTGGCCGGTATACCATGGTTTCCAGGGTGGCAAAGGCGCGGCGACCTTCGTCGGCACACTGATCGTCCTCGCACCGATACTCATCGTCGGCGTGCTTCTTGTCTGGATCTCGGTCGTCGCGCTGACCGGCTACGTCGGTCTTGCCACAATGACTGCCGCGACATCGTTGCCGATCTGGGTCGCAGCGACCCGGCTGCCGGACGACCAGCCGCTGTTCATCTATCTCGTCGTGATGGCCGGTTGCATCGTCTACTGGCACCGGTCGAACGTCGCGCGCATGCGTGCCGGCAACGAGCTGCGCAACACCCGTCTCATGCTGTTCGGGCCAAGAGGTACGACGAACACCAATGAGCACAATTGACCCCGAGGCCGTTCGCGACGCGCTGGTTGACCGTGTATTGAGCCGACTCGCGGACCTCGAGTCGTTTGCGGCGATTGAATCGACCAATACCTACCTGATGCAGCAGGACGGTCCGGAGCCCGGCATGTTGCGCGTCGCGCTTACTGCCAACCAGACGGCGGGGCGCGGGAGACACGGCAAGACCTGGCAATCGCCGCCCGGCAGCGGTCTGGCCCTGTCGGCGGCCTATACGTTCGCGAACCAGCCCGGCGACCTTCCCGCACTGACGCTCGCAGTCGGCCTCGCCGCGATCGACGCGCTCGAGGAGCTTGGCGTCGGCGGGGTGCAGCTCAAGTGGCCCAATGATCTGATTGCCCGGGACGCGAAGCTCGGCGGCATCCTGACGGAATCGCAAAGCCGGGAATCGGGCGCCGTCACGGTTGTAACCGGCATCGGCGTCAACCTCGACCTGGGCCCCGATTTCGTCCTCGAAGCCGGCAATGGGCCGGCACGGCCCGTCACGGATATCGGCTCGCTCGTTCCGCGGCGCCCGCCTATCGAAGCCATCGCCGCTGCGCTGGTCAACCGTTTCGACGATGCGTTCGCGCGCTTCACGACGACCGGTTTCAACGGTTTCGCAACGGCGTGGATTGATCGCGACTGGCTTCTTGGGCGCGACGTGGTCGTGGAGACAGGGCAGGCATGCATCACCGGTGTCGGTGCGGGCATTGCCGAAGACGGCGCGCTGCTACTGGACGTGGACGGGGCCGTTCGGCGCGTGACGTCCGGTACCGTGTTGACGATGGAGGAGCGCGGCTCGTGACGGCATTGCTCATGGATGTCGGAAACTCGCGCATCAAATGGGGCGTGCTCGATCAGGGCGAGATTCATCGTACCGGCCACATTTCGCAGCAACGAATCCGCGAGAAAGGACTCCAGGTGCTGACGACCAGGATTCCCCGGCGTGTCGACGATGTATTCGTCAGCAACGTCGCCGGTACCAGCTTCGCGACGCGCCTGTCGGGTGTTGTCGGAATGCACTGCGACTGCGACGTGAAGTTTGCGCGAAGCGAGCGCAGCGGGTGGGGAGTGACATCCGGCTATACGCAGCCGCGCCGACTGGGAGTCGACCGTTGGGTCGCGATCGTCGGCGCCTGGGCCGAAGTGCAGTCGACCTGTCTCGTGGTCGATGCGGGTACGGCTGTGACCATTGACGCAATCGATGCCGAGGGCCGTCATGTCGGCGGACAGATCATCGCGGGCGTTGCGACCATGTCCGATGCGCTCGCGGCCGCGACGAGCGGTATTCCGCAGGTCAAGCCGGCGCCCGGCCGGGCGGCGTCCGACCTCGGCATGTTTGCGCGAAACACGGCGGCCGCCGTTCGCGAGGGTGCTCATGCTGCTGTCGCGGGCGCTGTCGATCGCGCCATTCGTGCTTTGCAATCAAATGCTTATGAGCCGACGGTCATCTTGACCGGCGGCGACGCGTCGCGCATCCTTAAGGCGCTCTGCGACACGCCTGTGCACCGGCCGCATCTCGTGCTACAGGGTCTCGCACACATGCTGGAACACGCTCGATGAAGAACCTGCTGTTGCTGTTGATTCTCGCGAACGTCCTCTACTTCCTGTGGGGAATGCTCGGCACCGAGAAGCCGACGCCGGGCATCGCGGTTGTCGATGAAGCCGAACTCGGACCGCCGCTCCAGGTCATGGCGCGCCAGGACGCGGACGCGATCACGAGTGCGGGCGCCGTACTTGGGTCGGGTGACGCAACGGATCTCGAAGCGATCGTCGGACGGTCCTGCATTTCGATCGGTCCGTTCACCGTAAAAAGCGATGCCGATTCGGGTGTGCTCGAGTACAGCTCGGACGGGATGAAAGCGGCGATACGGCAGGAGCGCGGACAGATTTTCATCGGTCATTCGGTTCAGGTGCAGAGTGTCGCGAGTCGTGAGGAGGGCCGCGAAATACTCGCGACGCTTGCGGAGGAAGGTCTCAGCGACGCTTTCATTGTCGGTAGCGAAGAAGTGGGGTTTTCGATTGCTCTCGGAATCTTCGGCAATCTGGAAAACGCAGAGCGTGTCGAGCTGCAGGCCGAGTCCGCCGGTTTCGACGTCGACATCGAGCCGATGATGCAGGATGACGACGTCTATTTCGTCGACATCGGCCTGCCGCCCGGGAGAGGGGCCGGCGCCATCATCGAACGCTACGGCGAGGACCAGGTCGCGCTGCGCGAGGCGGCAACCTGCCCGCCCTGATTCGCGATCGGAACCCTTGTCAGGGTCGCGCGAAAGGCGAATAATTCGCCACCTTCAGCCGGAATAGCTCAGTTGGTAGAGCAGTTGATTTGTAATCATCAGGTCGCGGGTTCGATTCCTGCTTCCGGCACCAAA
>JANQGP010000485.1 GCA_028277265.1 Woeseiaceae bacterium
GTCGGCAATGAGATCCGCATCAAGGCCGGGACCGACATCGAATTCGAAACGACCGCACGACACGACGTGACAGTGCAGGTGACGGACGCAGGAGGCAACACTCACTCCGAGGACATGACCATCAGTTTCGGCACCTCGGACAATGACATCATGACGGGAACCGCCAACGAGAGCGTCATGTACGGCTTCGACGGCGACGACACGCTGACCGGCGGGTCCGGCGCCGACAGTCTCGACGGGGGCGCCGGTACCGATACGGCCGATTACTCCGACTCCGGCATGGCCGTCACCGTCGATCTCTCCGCCGGAACCGGCGCCGGCGGAGACGCCCAGGGCGACACGCTGACGGCGATCGAAAACGTCGTCGGTTCCGCCAAGGACGATACGATTACCGGCGATAGCGGCGCGAACGTGCTGACCGGCGAAGCCGGCAACGACGTCCTCACCGGCAACGACGGCGACGACATCTTCGTCTTTCACATGGGCCACGGGACTGACACGGTCCATGGCGGGACGGGCGCGAGCTGGACCGACACCATCGAGCTGCATGACGCTTCCGGCGGCGACAATCTCGGCACCTACGGGGTCGACTGGACCGTGACGCTGACGGAAGGCTCGATCCAGTCGCAAGATGACAATAGCCTGACGCTCTCCGACGACGCCGACGGCACCATCACCCTCAGCGACGGCGCCACGGTGAATTTCTACGATATCGAGCGGATCGACTTCTAGGGCCTGGCCCAAGGTCGGCCGCCCCCAGCGGCACGAGGAGTGCCTCACCCGCGAGTGCGTCATGGTCGACGGTCGAGCGTACCGCTCCATCGCGTCGCCATTCGGCCCGCGCAATCCTTGCAACCTTTAGTTGTAATTGTTGAGTAACGCTCTTTAAAGGCGAAGCCCCTTATGCTGCCCCGTTGAAACAACAACCCAATGGGGTGGGGCATGACCGAGCGACATCTCAAGCTCAAACGGCTGGTAGAGCTGGCCGGCGAGCCGTGCGGCGTCAGACGCCGCACCCTGCTGTGCGAAGTGACCGATCTTTTTCTTGCCGAGTCCGAGTCCCTGACCGAACGTCAGAATTGGGAGCTCGGTGAGATCATGGCGCAGCTCGCCTATGATCTCGATAGGCAAGTCCGCGCGGAGCTCGCCAACCGCCTCGCAGCCGAGGGCGATGCGCCACGGGCGCTGATCCGGCGCCTCGCCCATGACGACATCGCAATAGCCCGACCGGTGCTGCGCCAGAGCCCGGTGCTGACCCAGGACGATCTGCTGGAGGTCGCGCGGACGCAGAGCCAGGAGCACCTGCAGGCCATCGCCGCGCGTTCCGATACCGAGGCCGAGTTGTCCGATGCGTTGGCGATTCTCGGTGACGACACGGTCGTCGTCGATCTGCTTCGGAACCAGCGGGCCGTGATCGGCGATGACACCATGGCCCGAATCGCCGGCCAGGCCGACCGCGCCGAGACGGTTCAGCGCGCCATCGTCGACCGCAGCAACGTCCCGAAGGAGATCCTTGAGAGCCTGCTCGACCGGGTCTCGAAGGACGTCAGACATCTGATTCTGGAGCGTTTCCCCGACGTCGGCAGCAGGCAGCT
>JANQGP010000186.1 GCA_028277265.1 Woeseiaceae bacterium
TCTGAAAACACACCCATTCGTACGATACAAGGCCACTGCCTGTGCGGTGAGGTCAGGGTGACGGCCCGGGAAGTCGGCAACAGGGTCGGTGCATGCCACTGCAAGATGTGTCGCCGCTGGGCCGGGGGGCCGTTCATGGAAATCGACTGCGGAACGGATGTCGAGTTTGACGGCGAAGACAGCATCGCCATCTTCGACTCGTCAAACTGGGCAGAGCGCGGCTTCTGCCGCACCTGCGGCACGCATCTCTTCTACAGGCTCAAGGAATCGCGGCAGCACATGGTGCCGGTTGGGCTGTTCGATGACGACGACACGCTGGTGTTCGACACCCAGGTGTTCGTCGACGAGCGACCCGCTTACTACGAGTTTGCGAACCGGACCAAGAACCTCACCGGCGAGGATATCTTCAGGATGTTCGGTGGCGACTGACGCTGCCGCGACCGCTCAAGCATAGCCGCTGCCGGAGTACGAATCGCCATGACATTGCAGCTGAAACACGAATTCCTGCATGCCGTTGCTGAGAAGCCGCGCGCGATCGAGCGCGAAACTGCCCATGCTCTTGCCCAGCTCTTCGGGTGAGTATCTGGGCGCCTTGATTGACGCCCCCCGGGCGTTGCGATCGACGAGCTCGCCGTCGGCTGTCGGCACGAAGAGGCCCGGTACTTCATTCATCTCGCGCTCGGCGTAAACGATCAGGGCATGGACGAGGGCGCGTGGCCTTGCACGGCGCTCGATAGCCGTCATCAGCGCGGACAACGCGTCGAGCGTCAGATAGTTGGGTAAATCCCAGCAAAAGACCAGGTCGAAACCGTCACCGGGTAGCGAGGCCGGCAACAGCGCCTCGGCGGTGTTGACCGCCGCCGAGGCATTGAGCTCGTCGATGCCGCCCGAATACGCAACGTCCGCGATGTCCACACGACAACGGGACCGGCCAAGCAGCGCCAGCATGTCGGTCGATGCGGCGCCGAGGTCAAGAACAACGTGCCGTTCGGCCGTTTCCATTCCCGAGACGAGATCGTGAAACAGGGGCGCGTGAAACGCCACCGACGTGTTCGGTGGCGCCGAAGCCTTCGCCCGGCGCAGGGAAACCGCCATGCTCCTCAGGCTGTCTTGGCGGTCTGGCTCACGTCGGCGCCAGCGTCCTTCCCGGTCTTTTTCGGCACAGCCTTCGTGTCGGCGGCTTTGGGCGTATCGGTGACGTTGCGAGTCGTCTTGCCCAGCGCTCTCTCCACGGCGGCCGGGTCCATCTCGATCGAGCCCTTGAAATGCGCGCCTTCCTCGATGCTGACCTTCGGAGCAATAATGTTGCCCTGCACGCGGGCGTTGACGTGCACGCTGACCCGATCGGTCGCATACAGGTCGCCCTGTGTCTCACCGTCGACGGCGATCGATTTGGCGAACACGCCTGCTTTGACCTTGCCTTCCTTGCCGATGGTCAGGCTGTTGTTCCTGAGTTCGACGGTACCGCTCACGTCGCCTTCGATGCGCAGGTCCTCGTCGCCGCGCAGGTCGCCGTTGATCTGGATAGAACTGCCGATCACCGCCGCTTCACCGCTGCGGCTCGTCACCTTGGACCTGAGGGATCCGAGGGATTTGTCGGACTCGGTCCGGTTGTTGTCCGGCGATTCGATGGTCTCGTCACCTCTCTTGACGCGCTCAAACATATCGCTCTCCATCAGTGGGTTGGATGGAAGTAAGTATCACGCGGCCATTATGTGAACAAGTGTCGCAGAATCGCGACGCCGGGGGCGCGCGCTGCTCCGAGGACGGGTTTTCCGAACCGATAGTTCGATAATATCGATGTCTTGGAACTTTTTGATCCTGCTAGGGTTTCTATAGCAGACATGCGTTCAGCGACGCGATCAGGACCCCATCATGGAATATCTTGCCGGCGATTTGCGCCAGATGCGGCGCACTCCGCTTCATGACGAGCACGTCGAAGCCATTCGACGCGCAGGCTCTATCGTGAGCTTCCCGAAAGGCGAAATGGTCGCCAGGGTCGGCGAACCAGCGAACCGATTCGTCTATCTGCTCGAGGGTGAGATCGAGGTGGTGCATCCGTTCACGGGCGAGCGATATTTGCCGACGTCGCTCGGCCCTACGCAATTCGCCGGTGAGATCTCTTTCCTGGGCGGTGGCAACGTGACGCTTGCGCTGCGCGCGGCGGCCGATACGCGCGCCATTGTGGTGCCGCGCGAGGACATGCTCGAGTTGATGTCTCAGATCCCGGAGATGAGCGACATCATCATCACCGTGTTCGCGGCGCGCCGCCGGCGCCAGCTCGACGATCAGGACAGCAGTTTGACCCTGATAGGTGCCGACGTCGACAAGAATATCCGTCGCATTGCGACGTTTGCCACTCGCAATCGGATTCCGTTCAGGTCAATGGAGGCGGGTTCGTCCGAGGCGCGCGAAGCATTGCGGCTCGCCGGTTTGCCGGTTGACGAGCCGGCCGTGATCTTCGGTGCGGAGCACTCCATCGAAGAGCCGACCCCGGCGAAGGTCGCGAAGACGCTGGGCATGGACTTGTCGTTGTGCGACCAGGATGTTGTCGATCTTCTGATCGTCGGCGGAGGACCCTCGGGCGTTGCCGCCGGTGTATATGCCGGCGCAGAGGGGTTGCGGGCGCTGGTAGTGGATGAGACCGCGATCGGCGGCCAGGCCGGGACGTCCTCGAGAATAGAAAACTACATGGGATTCCCGACCGGGATATCGGGTGCCGATCTCGTTTGGCGCGGCGAGGTTCAGGCGATGAAATTCGGCACGCGCTTCGTCGTGCCACGCCGGGTCGAACAACTGGTGCAGCTCGAAGACGGAGTCTTCCGTGCAACGCTCGACGACGGTCTCGACGTCCGCGCCAGATCGGTGCTCGTTGCCACAGGCGTGCAGTACCGGCGGTTGCCGCTGGAGCGGTTGGAGGCGTTCGAGGGGGCAGGCGTGTACTACGCGGCGACGGAATCGGAGGCACGCTACTGCCGGAACACGGACGTGGTCGTGATCGGCGGCGGCAACTCCGCGGGCCAGGCTGCCATGTACCTGAGTCGAACCGCCAATCACGTGCATGTGCTGGTGCGCGGCAAGTCGCTGGCCAAGTCGATGTCCGATTATCTGCTGAACCGGCTCGAAGCGGACCCGAAGATCAGCATCCACTATCAGACCGAGGTCACGTGTCTGACCGGCGACGAATTCCTGGAGAAGCTGACCGTTCTCGATAAAGCCGCGGGACGCGAACGAGAGATCGACAGCCGCGCCATGTTCGCTATGGTCGGCGCCGCGCCGAACACGAGCTGGATTGCGGATCTCGTCGAACTCGATGAGAAGGGCTTTGTTCTCACCGGCCAAACTGTGGGTAGAGACTCTGTCTACGCGACGTCCTGCAAGGGCGTTTTCGCGGTGGGCGACGTTCGTGCAACGTCCGTCAAACGCGTTGCGTCCTCGGTGGGAGAGGGGTCTGTCGTGATCTCCGATGTGTGGAGCTATCTGAATCCTCAACCCGTTCCCCGATAGCCACGCGTCGATTCACGCAACCTGAATATGTAGCTACAATTCAGAGTAGTAACGCCTCATTTTCGGGAGCTGACCATGAAACTGACAATGATCCTCGTTTTTATGGCCCTGTTGTTACCTGCGGCCGCCGCAGCGCAGGAGTCGGGCAAGTATCAATGCACGTACGGCGACATGCAGCGTCGCGTCGAGATTGTCACCGAACCGGGCGTAGAGGTGCCGTGCAGCGTGCACTATTTCAAAGACACCGAGGCACCCGGTGAGCAGCAGGTCCTGTGGTCGGCGGACAACGATGGGAGCTATTGCCGGACCAGGGCGATGGAGTTCATCGCAAAGCTCGAGGGATGGGGCTGGGACTGCGGTAGTGCTGCCGATACGGCCACTGAGGACGATGTTGCTGACGAAACGGCGCCTGTTGTGACCGAGGAATCGCTCGGCGTACCGGAGGACGAAGAATCTATCGAGTAGGAGACCGCTCGGGTTGCGTCGAGTCGTGGGGCCACGGGCCGCTCGCGTGAGCTCGAGGCGGGCCCGAAATGCCTTACTACCTTCTGAGTCCTGAATCGATCGATCCCGGGTTGCGACGCATCGCAAAGGAGCAAATCGACATCGGGCTTCGTGACTTCGCCGATGCAACGCTCCCGGAGCACCGCAAAGTGCATTCGCTGCGGATTCGTTGCAAGAAGGTCCGCGGCGTGCTCAGGCTGGTTCAGCCGATAATAGGCGACGCCTACCTGATCGAAGACGAGCGATATCGTGCCGCCGCCAAGCAACTCGCAGGCAATCGGGACGACGTTATCTGTGCCCGACTGGTCGCGGCTCTGGGAGGCACTATTGCTGTCGAGGCTTTCTCGCCTCGACCGATCCGGATCGAGGACCAGAGGAAGTCGCTGGACATGCTGGAATCGGGCAGGGCGGCTGTCGATACCTGGCCCGTCGCGCTTGAAGGTTATCGCGACATCGCGCCGGGTTTCGCACGAACGTACCGGAAATGCATCGAAGCCTGGGAGGCGGTGCGCGTGCAGCCCGGCGACGAACTGTTTCACCGGTTCAGGCGCTGGGCCAAGTACCACTGGTATCACATACGCATCCTGGAACGGCTGAACAAGGGCGCGCTCCGGCCACGCCGCAAAGTCCTGCGTAAGCTGCAGAAGACGCTCGGCGACGCGCACGACTATGTTCTGCTGGAGTCGTTCCTCGAGCAGCACGGCGATATGGACAACGGAATGCTGCCGATAGCCGTTGCCCGCAAGAACGAGCTGTACGCAGAGGCACTCGGGCTCGGCGAATCCGTGTTAAATGTCTCCGTCGACAGCCTGGTTGCCGACTGTTCGGAGTACTGGGCCAATCGGGATATCGGGGACCCGGTGGCCGAAAGCCTGAATGGTCCGGGAAGTCCAAAGTTGGACAGATCGGGCCCAGACAACTGCTAGACTTTGGAAACAACATCAAGAGATGAGGCATGTTGCCTCCCGGGTGGGGATATGAAGATCGTCAAAGTACTTCTTGGAATTGTTGTTGCGCTGGTCGTGGCAATTCTGGTCGTGGGCCAGTTACTGCCGTCCGAACAACATGTCGAGCGCAGTACCGTCATTGATGCCGATCCGGCCGCCGTATTCGCTCTGATCAATGACTTTCGGGAGTTCAATCGGTGGTCGCCCTGGGCAGAGAAGGACCCTCAGACCGAGTATGAGTTCAGCGGCCCGGACTCCGGCGTCGGTTCGAAGATGGCTTGGCGCAGTGAGGATCCGAACGTGGGCAGTGGCGAGCAAGAAATCATCGAAAGCCAACCAAACACGATGGTCAAAACCAAACTCACGTTTGACGGCTTCGACACGCCGTCGTACGCCACCTTTGCGCTTGAAGAGGCCGGAAACGGTACTCGCGTCACCTGGGCCTTCGATGCGAATCTGGACAACCTCGTCGGTCGGTATATGGGGCTGATGATGGATCGTTGGGTGGGTGCTGACTATGAGAATGGTCTGGCACGCTTGAAGGAGGTCGCTGAAGGCGGAGAGCAGTAAGGACGTTGGTACGGCTGTGACGCAGACGCCGCGAATCGAATTCTGGTTTGAGTTTGGCAGCACGTATTCCTATCCGGCTGCGATGCGTATCGAATCGCTCGTGGAAGAACATGGAGTCCGGGTCGATTGGCGAGTCTTCTTGCTGGGACCGATATTCAAGGAAATCGGTTGGGGCGACTCTCCGTTCAACTTATACCCGGCCAAAGGGCGATACATGTGGCGAGACTTGGAACGAGTGTGCAACGTGCACGGTATACCGTTCAGTCGCCCATCGGCGTTTCCCCGGAACGGCTTGTTGGCCTCCCGAATCGCGTGCCGCTATTCAGACGAGCCCTGGCTGCCTCAATTCGTCAAGTCCGTATACACGGCAAACTTCGCTCGCGACCTCGAAATCGCTGCCACGGAGACGATAAAAGCATGCCTGGCAGGATGCGTTACCGATCCCGGAAAGATCATCGAGGACGCACAATCACCGCCATCCAAGAAGGCGTTACGAGCGCGAACTGAAGAAGCAAGAGACCGCGGTATCTTCGGTGCCCCGACGTTTTTTCTGGGCGGCGAAATGTATTGGGGGAACGACAGACTGGAGACGGCGCTGAACTCGGTTGCCAACGCTTGACAGAGGAATCGGCGGAAGTCGCTGCCAATAGTCAGCGACTTACTTGATGATTCCTGTCCTCATCCGAGTCGGCACCGCCGTACTTCTTGAACAGGAGTTCTTTCGCCTGGCCTATCCAGTCGTCCTGTTCCATTCGGCCTTTGAATTCCTTGAGCTCGGCATTGACACGTGCGATGTCTGTCACGCCAAAGTTGGCAAGTTGCCTGAATGAGTGGTAGCCGAGATCGTTGAGTGTTCTTTCGAGCACTTTGCCGATGCCCACGATCTCCTTGAGATCATCGACTTCCCGAGGAGACTTGTAGTCGTTGGCGCTGGGATCATTGGCAGCCAGAGCGTCCTCGCGCGCCTGCTTGATAGCGTTTTGCTGCTGCGCCTCGAGCTCCATGAAGTTTTTCTCGACCTCATCGAGCCGAAGACGAAGCGTCTCGGACTGTTTTTCGGACTCGCTGGCGACACCCTGGTAGCGCCTGGCGTCCTCTTCGTATTGCTTGCGGCTGGCCTCCATCGACTTCAGGACTTCGGACATCTCGTTGTTCTGTACCTTCAGTTCCTCCAGTTCAATGACGTCGCGTTTGAGTGACTCGATCTCCTGTTTAGCGAGTGCGGCATCGTGAGTGAGCTGCGCATTGTCGGCCTCGAGGCGGATAACGTCCTCCTCGAGCTTGTCGA
Organism: Woeseiaceae bacterium; assembly: GCA_028277265.1. Lineage (GTDB taxonomy): Bacteria > Pseudomonadota > Gammaproteobacteria > Steroidobacterales > Woeseiaceae > UBA1847. Next base: position 6,817 of record JANQGP010000186.1, read on the forward strand.
TCTCGGCCAGTCTGTACTTTGCCGACTCGAGCATTCTGTTTACGGACTCTTGCTCTGAGCGTGAGCCGGTCAGCAAATTTCTCAGGGAGTCCTGCTCAGCCTTGGCATTCTCGATGCTCGCCTCGAGAGCCTGGCGTTTCTCGAAGGCTTTGCGGAGTTCCCCTTTGTAGAACTCTCGCGATTTCATGAACTCGTGCTGCAATTCCTGCGACTGCAGCCGGACGGAATTCAGCGCATTCTGGAATGTGACCAGTTTCTGCTTCGAGTCCTCACGTTCGGCTTTGAGTGTGAACAGGTCTTTCGATAGCGAATTGATCTTCTCGACGGCTGAATTCAGCGAGGTATTGCTGCGTTTAATGGCCTGCGCATGCTCTTGAATCTCCGCTTGCTGGGCTTCGATGGTCGCGCGATAAGTGTTGGCTTCGGTAAGGAGACCGTCGCGTTTTCGAGCGAGTACATCAACGCGCGTCTGCCAGTCGTCGATGAGCTGGACCATTCGACGTTTCGCGATCTTCCCGTGCGCGAGCCACGCAATCAGGCCGGCCAGGGCGCTGG
>JANQGP010000189.1 GCA_028277265.1 Woeseiaceae bacterium
GACATCGTGGATCCGATGAACGGCGAGGCTTTTCTCAAGGTCCCGGACACCCGGGACGTGGCGCCGTTCATCGAGGGCCTTGCAAGCTGCCCGAAATCGGGCATGCACAATCCGCTCAAGAACAACGATCGCTACGTGCACCTGGGCCGGGTTTGCGCACGCGCCGCGGCGCGGCTGGCCGAGCCGGAGGTCGAGGAGTACTTCACGAAACTGACGCAACGCGTGATGCCGAAGAGCTGGGCGCAGTGCGCGGCCGAAGTCGTCGTGACACGCGTGTTTCTCGAGAACTTTGCCGGCGACGGCGTCCGATTCCTCGCGCGCGGCTTTTCGAATCCCGGCGACCATCCCGGCCAGGAATCGCGCGGCTACCGCTGGCCGTTCGGGCCTGTAATCGTCGTCGCCCCGTTCAATTTCCCGCTGGAAATCCCGGCATTGCAGACGATGGGCGCGCTGTTCATGGGAAACCGGCCGCTCGTCAAGGTCGACTCGAAAGTCAGCGCCGTATTCGAACAGTTCGTCCGGCTGCTGATCGACTGCGGGCTCGATTCGAACGACCTGGACCTGATCCACTGCCGCGGCGAGACGATGGGCGAGCTCATCGAGGCAGCGAAAGACACGATCCGCCTCGTGCAGTTCACGGGTTCGAGCACGGTCGCGGAAAAGGTCGCCGCCACGCTGCATGGCAGGGTTCGGCTCGAGGACGCCGGCTTCGACTGGAAGATCATCGGCCCCGATTACGACGAGGACTGGCTCGACTACGTTGCGTGGCAATGTGACGAGGACGCATACAATGCAGCCGGGCAGAAATGCTCGGCACAGAGCGCGCTGTTCGTACACGATAACTGGGCAGACAAGCTGTTGCCGAAGCTCGGCCCGCTGGCAGCGCGCCGCAGTCTCGACGACCTGACGGTTGGGCCCATCCTGTCATGGACGAACCCGCAGATTCAGGCACACATCGACGCCGTGCTCGCCGTCGACGGTGCGGAGTTGCTTTTCGGCGGCAAGCCACTCACCGGACACGACATTCCCGACTGCTTCGGTGCCTTCGAACCGACCGCGATTTGCGTGCCGTTGGGTGCCATCGACGATGAGAACTTCGAGATCGTCGGCCGTGAACTGTTCGGGCCGTTCCAGGTCGTCATCACCTATGGCGATGACCAACTCGACCGGGTGCTCTCACTGTTCGAGAGGATGCAGAACCATCTGACGGCTGCGGTCGTCAGCGCGGACGTCGATTTTCAGCGGAGAGTGCTGGGCGCAACCGTCAATGGCACGACGTACAGCGGCATGAGGGCGCGTACGACGGGCGCACCTCAGAATCACTGGTTTGGCCCGAGCGGGGATCCGCGCGGTGCGGGGATTGGTACGCCTGAAGCGATCCGCATGACCTGGAGCGCCCATCGCGAGATCATCTCGGACCAGGGACCCAGGCCTCCGGGCTGGTCAGTGCCGCCGGTCAGGTAGCGGGCAGTACGAGCAGATTGCCGTCGATACCGATGAATTTCTTGAGGCGGTTGGCGCCTTTGCGCACAGCCGCCTGCAGGTTGATGCTGCGAACCGTGCTGGCGTGCCGCTCGGCCGCGTCGTTATCGATCTCGACTTCGAGCGTCACTTCATTGTTGCGGAACAGCAGCGAACGCCGGGCGTCGTGGCTGGACCAGCCGAGGAACTTGCGCGGATCCACGAAACGCGCCGTCGTGCCGTCAGCCAGGACCGCGCAGCACTCGGCGTAGCGCATCGGGATTTCCACGCGGTATTCGACCACGTCGGCATGGCTTGCATGCCGCAGGGGAATCAGGGTGTCGAGAATTCGTGCCGTGTTTTCGAGCAGGCCGGCGTCACCGTCGGGCGCGCGGCTCAGCTCGGCCGCTAAAATGCCTTCGTGAATCTCCTGGCTGTCTAACGTCGTATTTTGCATCGCAATTCCCTCGCAGAACCTCGTTGCGGGTTCCTCTGATGAACCGTTGCACTCGATACTACGAGAGAATCGCAGCAAATTTTACACAAAGAATTTCACACTGTTAATTTCACAATCTCACTTGAGGACGTGGATGTTGTGTTTCTCACAGACCTCGTGGAGCGGTTTCGGCCAGACCGTCGTGCTGACCTCGCCGAGATGGGCCTTGCGTAGCAAGAGCATCTGTACCCGCGACTGGCCGATGCCGCCGCCAATCGACAACGGTATCTCGTCGTTCAGGATCATCTGGTGATAGGGCTGAGACAGCTCGTCTTCACGGTCAGCGATCTTCATCTGTTCGACCAGCGAGTCTTTGGTGACGCGGACGCCCATTGACGACAACTCGTGGCGGCGCTTCGTCACGTGATTCCAGACGAGGATGTCGCCGTTGAGACCGTGCATGAGCTTGCCGTCTTTTTCGATCGTCGGCGTGACCCAGTCGTCGTAGTCCGCGGCGCGCATCTCGTGCGGGAATCCGTCGTCGAGCACCCAGCCGATGCCGTAGATGAAGACGGCGCCGTACTCCTGGAGGATCTTCGTTTCGCGTTCCTTGCGCGGCAAATCCGGGTACTTCGCGAGGATCTCCTCGGCATGGATGAAATGCAGTTCTTCGGGCAGCGGCGGGAAGCGCGGATCCTCGAGCTCAGGATACCTGTCCATGACCATCTTCTCGGCGCCGACGAAGACCTTCCAGATCTTCTTCACGACCTCGGTCAGGTACTCGAGAGTGCGATCCTCCTCCGTGATGACCTGCTCCCAGTCCCACTGGTCGACATAGGCGCTGTGATCGTGATCGAGGAAATAGTCCTTGCGAACCGCACGCATATCGGTGTTGATGCCTTCGTGCACGTCGCACTGGAACTGCTGCAGCGCCCAGCGTTTCCATTTCGTTGCGGCCTGGACGATCGACGCGCGAATCGGGGTCTCCAGCCCGAGGCCGCAGGGAAACTCCACCGGCGTGCGGGAGCCGTCGCGATCGAGCATGTCGTTCATCCCCGACTCGACCTCGACGATCAGCGGCACCTGCACCATCATCAGGTTCAGCTCTTCGGCGAGCCCTTTCTCGATGTAGTCCTTGACGTCGTAGATCGCCTGCTGTGTGCGCTTGACGTCGAGCAGCGACTCGTAGTCTTTGGGTAGTGCCTGTTCGACGGCCTCGTAGGTGCTTATACCCGGGCCGGCCAGGTCGGTTCTCTTGTCCAACATGGTAGTGCCTCCAACAGAAAATGGTGACGTAAGTGTCTGATTTTTCTCCTACGGCCAGATATCCCGTTGCAGGACGACATCGGCGATACGCTTGATCGCTGAAACCAGCGCCGCATCGCGGAGTGTCGGCCCCGGGTTGCCTTCGTTGAAGCCGGCGGAGTATCTCTTCTGCAGCTTCTCGAAGGAATCGACCGTTTCGTCGACGGCATGGCACATCTTGTCGTTCAGCATGGTCTCGACTTTTTCGAGGCTCCATTGCTGATACTCGAGGTTCTGCACCCACTCGAAATAGCTGACGACGACACCGCCCGCATTGGCGAGGATGTCGGGAAGCACGACCACGCCCTTCTGCCGCAGCACTTCGTCGGCGACGGCGGTCAGCGGACCGTTTGCGTCTTCGACGATCAGCCTGGCTTTGACGTTGGCCGCTACGGCAGCGGTAACCTGGCATTCGAGCGCGGCCGGGATCAGGATGTCGCAGTCGTAGACGAGCACGTCTTCATTGCTGATCGCCTTGGCGCCCGGGTAGCCGACGACGCTTCCGGTCTCTTCCTTGAACTCGATGACCTTGCGCGGATCGAGGCCTTCGTCGTTGGCGATGCCGCCACGAGAATCGCTGACCGCGACGATCTTTGCGCCTGCATCGTGGAACAGGTAAGCGGCGATCGAGCCGGCGTTGCCGTAGCCCTGCACCGCAACCGTCGCGCCCTCGAGCGTATCGAGACCGGGTACCACTTTGCGTTTCAGGAGCTGTTCGGTGGCATACCAGCTGCCGCGCGCCGTGGCCTCATGCCGCCCCAGCGACCCGCCGATATCGAGCGGTTTGCCCGTTACGACGGCGAGATTGTTCTCACCGGGATGCAGACGATCGTAGGTGTCGTAGATCCAGGCCATCGTCTGTGCGTTCGTGTAGACGTCGGGCGCCGGGATGTCCGTGTGCGGACCGATGGCTTCGCCGAGCTCGGAGACGAAGCGCCGCGTGATATGGCGCAACTCCCTGCGGCTCAGTTTCTTCGGATCACACACGATGCCGCCCTTGCCGCCGCCGTACGGAATGTCGACGACCGCCGTCTTCCAGGTCATGAATGCGGCAAGCGCCATGACCTCCGCTTCGCTGACATCCGGGTGATAGCGGATGCCGCCTTTACCGGGCCCGCGCACATCGCTGTGCAGGACGCGGAAACCGTGGAACGTCTTCGTCGACCCATCGTCCATGTTGACGGGGAAGCGGACGTGGATCACACGTTTGGGATTGATCAGGAAGTCGATAATGCCTTCCTTGATGCCGTCGACCCAGGTCAGAGCCCTCTCGAACTGCTGGGTAGCGTTCACGAAGAGATTGAGGCTCTCGGCACTTTTGACAGGAGTATCCATAGTGCACCTCATTAGTTGCGATTGGAACTACAATGCAATTGTCGACCTTTTTTCACTCCGGGGCGCTACGTAGTTCTCCCTAAGCATTTGTCACGTGGCAAGGCAACACCCGGAGACGGGCTCGCGCGGGTATAATCGCCCGTCCGTAAACCCGGTCTGCGCTCATGAAAAAACCCGAATTGTTGTCACCTGCCGGGACACTCAAGAATATGCGCTACGCGTTCGCGTACGGCGCCGATGCCGTGTACGCGGGCCAGCCACGCTACTCGTTGCGGGTGCGCAACAACCAGTTCAGCAAGGAGGACGTCCTGGCCCGGGGCATCGAGGAAGCCCACGCGGCCGGCAAGCTGTTTTTTCTCGCGAGCAACGTCGCACCGCACAACAACAAGCTCAGGACCTACATCCGCGATCTCGAGCCGATCGTCGAAATGGGGCCGGACGCGCTGATCATGTCGGATCCGGGTCTCATCATGATGGTCCGCGAGCGCTTTCCCGACATGCCGATCCATCTCTCGGTACAGTCCAACGTCGTCAATCACGCCGCCGTGAAGTTCTGGCAGTCGATCGGGCTCAGGCGCATCATCCTGTCGCGCGAGCTGTCGCTGAAGGAGGTCCGCGAGATTCGCGAGGAATGCCCGGAGATGGAACTCGAGGTGTTCGTGCACGGCGCGTTGTGCATCGCCTACTCCGGCCGCTGTCTGCTCTCCGGCTATATGTCGCATCGCGACTCGAACCAGGGCGCATGCACGAATACCTGTCGCTGGAAATACAACACCTACGAGGCCCGCGAGACGAGCACCGGCGACGTCGCCCCGGTCGAGTTCAGGCCGGCGGAGATGCCGGTCGCATTGCTCGAGGAGGAGACGCGCCCCGGGGAGCTGATGCCTGCCTACGAGGACGAGCACGGCACGTACATCATGAATTCGAGAGATCTGCGCGCCGTGCAGCATGTCCGGGAACTCGCCGAAATGGGCATTGACTCGCTCAAGATCGAGGGCCGCACGAAATCGGCCTACTACACGGCGAGAACGACGCAGGTCTATCACCGTGCGATTGAGGACGCCGCCGCAGGACGGGAATTCGACTTAGGTTTGATGGACGAACTCGAGGGGCTCTCGAATCGCGGCTACACCGAGGGCTTCTACCGTCGACACCCGCCGAAGGAATACCAGAACTACGAACGCGGCGTGTCGACATCGGACTACCAGCAGCTGGTCGGCGAAGTCATCGACACGGATGACCGCTGGATGACCATCGACGTGAAGAACAAGTTCGAGCGGGGCGACCTCATGGAACTGGTAACGCCGGCGGGTAACGTGACATTCGGTCTGAATGCGCTGCTGGGCAGGGACGGCAATGCCGTCGACGTCGCCCCGGGGTCGGGCCACGTCGTCAAGGTCCCTGTGCCCGAGCGCGTCGACGCGGCGGCACTCGACGAATTTGCAATGCTGGTTCGCTACCTGCCGCGTGAGGCCGGCGAGGAGTCCGCAGCCTGATGAAACCGACGACCGATCTTTACGATGCCCATGAAGGCGAGGTGACGACCTGCGCCGTTCAATTTCGCGACTACGGCGGCCGCAGGCAGTTCTTCGGGCCTATCCGCACCGTCCGCTGCGATCGCGACAACCAGCTGTTCCGTGCGCTGCTCGACGAGCCTGGCAACGGCGCCGTCGTCGTCGTCGATGGAGGCGGTTCGACGGAAACGGCGCTCATGGGCGACATTATCGCCGCCAAGGGCGCGAAGAACGGCTGGGCCGGTTGTGTCATCAACGGCGCGATCAGGGATTCCGCGGAGATCGGACGCATCGACTTCGGGGCCAAAGCGCTCGGCGTCAACCCGGCGAAAAGCCGCAAGGAAGGCAAAGGCGCGGTCGACGACGACGTCGAATTCGGCGGCGTCACCTTTCGCGCCGGCGACTGGATCTACTGCGACGAGGACGGCGTTCTCGTCGCGCCTCGCGAGCTGCCGGCCTCAGACTGACAGGTCGCCGAGCCGCCTCGCCCGGCGATGCGCGATCATCGCGAGCAACAGCTCTGCCGTCGCGATCGCGTCGACCAGGCAGTCGTGGGCCGCGTATCGGGGCAGGCCGTACGCTGCGCGCAGATTCGACAGCTTGAGCGACCCGCCCTCCTCGATATGGTGCCGCTGGCTTTGCCGCCGGTGCTCGAGCGCCAGCGTATCGACAAACGGCATCAGCAGCGGCGCGCCGTAACGCTGCCTGCACATGCGATCGAGCAGCGCTTTGTCGAGGCCCGCGTGGTGGACGACGAGAACCCGGCCCGCCAGCGCCCTGACGATCTTGTCGAGAACGATCCCCCAGTCGAGACCGGCACCGACCATCGTATCGGTCAGGCCGTGTACCGAGGCGCTGTCGCCGACTTCGCCGCTCGGCCGAACGATCCAGGACTCGGCGCTACCGAGATCCACGCGACCATCGCGCATCGCGACCCATCCGACGCTGAGCATGTCGGCGCGGGCTGCATCGAGGCTCGTCGTCTCAATGTCGAGACTGACGAATTCGATGGCGGAAATCTCGTCCGACGGCGACGGGACGCCGCTGTCGAGAAAGCTGTCGAAAGGCGGTGCGAGCTCACGGCGCCGCGACCACCATCGCTGCGTCTTGAGCCACGCCTGTCTCATGCCAGGTGAAACCGGTTCAACAGCGCCGCCTGGCTGACGCGCACCTGCGAGAACGCCGATTTCAGGTTCTGTCGCACGAGCGGCGACAATTCATCCGGAGACAGGTGATTGTCGGGCGCCCTGCCCGCCTGCAACTGGCGGCTCTGATGCTCGATGCGCAGCTTCTCGATGAAATCGAGCGCGTCGATCAGGTTGGTCGCATCGGTTTCGCTCATCTCCCCGGCCCCGGCCGCCGCGCGAAGACGGTTGCGAGTGCTGATGCGCAGTTCGCCCGCGGCAAGTGAGCGAATTCGCGCCATCTCGACGATCGGCATGATGCCGTGCCGCTTCAGATCCAGCGTGTTCTTGTGCTCTCCGGACTTCTCGAGGACGAACTGGCGAAAGAAGCCGAGGGGTGGCTGGTAGTTCATCGCGTTCTTCGCCATCAGCGCGAGGAAGAGCTCATTCTTGCGCGCATCCTCACGCACGCTTTTCTTCAGCTTGTCGACGAGCTTGACGCTGCCGGCAACACAGCGCAGGTCGAAGAAGATGTTCGCATGCATGAGCGCCTTTTCTTCCGGCACGGTGATCCAGCGATGGAAATACCCTTTCCATTTGTCGAGGGGCTGGCGCCATTTCGGATTCGAGGCCATGACGTCGCCGGGACAGTAGACATAGCCGCATTCGTCCAGGCCGTCGTTGACGATCTTCGCCATCGCCGCGAAGTAGGCATCGTCGTCCTCGCGGGCCTTGTTGGACAGCAGCAGCGCGTTGTCCTGATCGCTCTTCGCCGATTGCTCGAAGCGACCCTGTGACCCCAGCGCTACCCACGCATAGTTGCAGGGCGGCGGTCCCAGCTCGGCCTCGGCAATGCGGATGAGCTGGCGCGTCACCGTGTCGGTGATCATCGTGATGAACTTGCCGAGTTGCTCGCCGTTCGCATCCGATTCTATCTGTCCGATGATCAACCCGGGCAATCGCTTGCACGCTGCAACGACGCCGGCGGCCGTGGTCTGCTTGCCGATATCGCTGACGAGATACAGCGGGTGTTCGGTCTCGAGACGCATGAAGTCGCTGCGAGAGACCATGCCGATGAGTTTGCCGTCGTCGGTAATCGGCAGATGGTGGATGTTGCGCTGCATCATGACCATCGCGGCTTCGTACGCGTGCGCATCGCCCTCCAGAGTGATCGGGTCCCGCGTCATGATCTCGGTTACCGGGTAGTCCCCCGGCAGGCCCGCCGCCACCACGCGCGCACGAATGTCGCGATCGGTGACGATGCCCCTGACCGAGTCGTCGTTACCGATGAGCATCGCCGAAACGCGCTCACTGACCATCTTGCTCGCGACGTCCCGGATCGTCGCGTCGACACCGATACTCACCGGCGGCCGCGTTACCAGGGTTCGAACGGTCTCGCCCGACACGCCTCGAAACGTCCGGGCCTGGGGCTGCATCGTCAGCCGGTCGGACAAGGCGCGAATGAACCATGTATCGAAGGCCCCGCTGGCATGCCGGGCGCCCGCGAACGCCTCGCCGTCGAGGTGATAGACCAGCGTGTCCTCCAGCGCCACCGAATGATTGCGCGCGGGTGCGTCGTTCATGAGCGATGGAAAACCGAAACAATCGCCCTCGGCCAGACGCGCCATCATCTCATCGTCTTCGTTTCGCAGTTCGACGGCGCCGCTGCGGATGATGTGCAGCCGCCGGTTCTCGC
>JANQGP010000236.1 GCA_028277265.1 Woeseiaceae bacterium
TGTTCGTGCCGCTGCAACAGCTCGAAGACCTCGTTGCGGGCACCTGGTACGTGAACGTCCTGGCGGCCTTTCCCGAGTATCGCGGCAAAGGTCATGGGACCGAACTGCTTTCGATCGCCGAACGGCTTGCAGCCGACACGAACCGAACCGGCCTGAGCATCATCGTGTCGGACGCGAACACGGGCGCGCGACGGCTTTACGAACGCAACGGTTACGTGGAAATGGCGACCCGGCCCATGATCAAGGAATCCTGGGAAGGCGACGGCCGCAACTGGGTGCTCCTGGAGCACCGACTCTAGAAGCCGGCCCCTACTTCGCGCGGGGCCCCTCGAGCAGCGCTTTTTTGGTCAGGCTGACGATCAGGTCGATCTCTTTTTCGCCGATGTCGAACACGGGCGTGTATCGCAAAGAGTGTTTGCCGCCGTGGATGACGGCAAGACCGATACGTCGCAGGTAGTCCTCCGTGCTGTCCGCACCGAAGATCTTGTAGCGATCGTCGAGTTCACAGCTCACGAGCAGGCCCGTACCCTGCGCGCCCGTCACGGCGCCGTCGGTCTCCGCGCCCAGTGCGCCGAGCCGGTCGACGAGCTGCTTGCCGCGGACGCGGATGTTCTCCCGTAGCTGCGGCGTGAGGGCATCGAGGACGGCCATCGCCACGTCGAGGCAGCGCGGGTTCGTCGTCATCGTGTTGCCGTAAAGACCGCGCTGGTAGGTCTCGGCCGCTTTCTCCGACAGTACGAGCACCGACAACGGGTATTGGCCCGCGTTGAGCGCCTTGGAATACGACTCCATGTCCGGCGCATCGAGTTCCTGGAAGCCCGGGTAGTCGACAACCGACAGGACACCATGAGCACGCAGGCCGGCCTGGATGGAGTCGACGACGAAGAAGGTGTCATGCTCGCGCGTCAGCTCGCGGGCGCGCTGGTAGAACTCGCGCGTTATCGCCATGCCCGGGTTGCCTTCGCCCATGACGGGCTCCATGAAGAACGCTTCGATGAAGACGTCGTCCTTTTCGGCCGCGGCGAACACCGCCTCGAGCTGTTCGATGTTGTTCGGCTCGATGGTCAGCAGGTACCCGTTATCCGCAAATGACGCGAGGTGCTCGCGATACTTCCGGATCGTCGAATCCGAGAAGCGCGCCGGCCGATCGGTGCGCCCGTGGAAACTGCCTTCAAGCGTCAGTCCGCACACCTTGCGACCCTCGAATCGACCGCCGGGCTCGGTCAGCTTCTTCGTATGGATGTCCGTGATCCGTGCAGCGACCGACATCAGCTCCGAGCCGCTGTTAAGGCACAGAAAACTCGCGAAGGGAATTCCGTCTTTGCGCGTATGGCCGATCTCGCATCGCAACGCGTCGACGAATTCGAGTTTTTGCACGCTCGCGGTCATGATGTTCGCCATGACGTGCGTCTGGTTCATGGCATCGAGTACGGACTGCGGCGCGTGGCCGAATCCGAGCATGCCGTAACCGCCGACGTCGTAGACGACCGCGCCCTTGAGCGTGACGACCCAGGGTCCGGCACCGCCCGCGGCAACGTAGGGATTGACCGCGTCGCTCGCGTAGAAATTCGTCAGCCCGGTGTGCGCCTTGCGTATTTGCTCACCTTCACCGAGCGCCAGGAAATCGGCGTGCGTCTTCCCGTACGCGACGAACGCGTCGTACGCCCTGTCGATTGCCAGAGCGAGGTCGTCGCGCTCTCCCAGGAAGTCGAGAATGACCTCGTCACCGAGGCCCCGGGTCATGGCCGGACCACCACAATCGCGCATTTCATGCAGCTTGTTGAGCAGCGCGTCGTGCCGGCTGAAGTTGGCTACTTGAGACATGGAAGCCGTCCCTGGTGAGGTATGGCGCGACTATATCAAACGCAACAATCGCGGCACATACGAGAAACACGCGATAATTATATGCGACTTGTGTACCGTTATGCAGCCCGTTCGGCGAGCCCGAGCAGCAAGGCGGTCACGAGAACGGGCGGTATGATGAAGCGCATCATGAACGTAACGTAGGCGAAAAGCGGCCCGTCCGGCATGCCCAGACCGCGCTGTTTCAGCTCCCTCGGCACCAGCCAGCCGAAGAAGACCGCGGTCAGCGTCGCCCCGGCCAGCACGAGGATGTTTGCGGCGAGCCATTCCATGACGCCGAAGATGGTCTCCTCCGCCAGCGCGGGAATGAAGCCGAGGGGATGGAAGTCCGACCACTGCCCGAGCGACAGGATCACGGTGATTCCGATCAGCCAGATCGGGACTGCGAAATAGAATATTCCGCGCTCGCGCGGCACGTTCCAGCGCGCATCGACCCACGAGACCGCGGCTTCCGCGCCGCCGATGCAGGAGGACAAGGCCGCGAAGATCAGCAGCAGGAAGAAGACGCCGCCGAAAAAGAGCCCGCCCGGCATTTGCCCGAATGCGATGGGCAGCGTCTGGAAGATCAGGCCGGCACCCTCGCCCGGCGTCAGTCCGAAAGCGAACACGAGCGGGAAGATCACCAGCCCGGCCATCAGTGCAACGCCCGTGTCGGCGAGAATGATGATGACCGACGATTTCGGAATGGAAATCCGGTCCGGCAGGTAGGAACCGAAAGTAACCATCGTCGCCATCGCTACACCGACCGAAAAGAACGCCTGGCCGACGGCGATCATGACGGTACGCGCCGTCACCTTCGAAAAGTCGGGTTCCATCAGGAACCTGGCGGCGCTGGCCATGTCGCCCGCGAAGGAACTGTAGATCACCATGACGACGAGCGCGCCAAACAGCATCGGCATGAGGATGTTCGCGGCGCGCTCCACGCCTTGCTGAACGCCGCGGCGAATGATGAAGACGACGAGCAGTACGACGATCGTATGCCAG
>JANQGP010000381.1 GCA_028277265.1 Woeseiaceae bacterium
GGTGCTGACGATGGCTGACCGCATGCTATCAGACGAGAACACGATCGCCCGTTCCGGGTGTCGTGTTTTTTTGTGCCTGAGCTGGCCTCGACCCGAGGACCAGAGCTATGAACACCAACAACATCGCATTTCTCGATAAACCCACCAATTATCGAATCCAGGAAGAACGGGGCATCTACGATGCCGGTGCCGACGCTGCCGCAGCAAAGCACGCCCGGCATCTCCTCACGGCCCAGGGCCTAGTGGGTGACGCGCTCAACCTGGCCGGACTGCTGCTCACCGCGCTGCACGATCAGGGCGATCGTCGCGCCATGCAGATCGAGGCCGCCGTGCGCGTGATCGAGAAGAAGTTGCAGAAGGCCTGCAACCGGCTCGACAAGCACGATGCACGCCACGAGAAGTTGTTCTCGGCGTACCGCGATCTGGAGAGCGCCTCCACGCGGGACTAATCAGGGCGTCGGACAGGCGGTGCAAAGCCTCGAAATGCGAGCTGCATAGCTGTATTGAAATGTAATACAACTATCGGGTCATGGCGATGCCGCGGAACACCAGCGTAACTCTGGGCGAACACTTCACCGCCTTCATCAGCAGCAAGATTGACGAAGGCCGTTTCGAGTCTGCCAGCGAAGCCGTCCGATCCGAGGTTCTCAACCGATTGAGAGACAGTGGCCAATTACCGCCTGAGTAGGAGGGCGCTTGGCGATCTCGAACGAATCTACGTCCACGGCATTACGACAGCTTCGGTCTCCCTGGGCCGAATTACGCGCACGCCACGTCCAGCCCCACGAGTGACGCGTGGAGGGCAGAATCGCCAGCGCATTTGGCATAGGGGTGGAAAACCGCACTCGGATCGTCGTGTAAGGTAACGGGAACCCCGTCATCACCACAGGTGGCTATGTCAGAGAGTTGGCTGGACACGTTTACAGCCGTGCGCGCACGTTTGACGCGCCTGGTCTTACGCATTGCGCCGCCGGAAGAGGTCGAGGACATCGTCCAGGAAACCTACGTGCGCGTGTGCCAAATCAAGCGCAGCGAGTCGATCCGGGAGCCGAGATCGTACATCTTCAGAACAGCCCAAAACCTCGCGCTGGATCACCTGAAACGAGCGGAGACGCGCTTGACGACGCCAACGGACGCGATCGACGACGTCGATCCGGATGTCGATGGGCGCGAACAGGATCCGACCTACGACCTGGTGGCTTCGAACGAGGAGTTTGCGCAGTTCTGCGAAGCGATTCGGCGGCTTCCAAAGCAGTGCCGGCGCGCTTTCGTCTTGAGAAAGGTCTACGGGCACAGCTTGCGGGAAATCGCTGAGATTATGGGTATCAGCCAGAATGTGGTGGAAAAGCACATTACGCGCGGCATCAAACGATGCGAGCAGTATCTCGATGAGATCCAGGGTTCGGGTCGCAGGACCAGCGTTGGGGAATCAAAGCGAGTCCAACAAAGTCGCATCCAGGAGGGGGCATGAACAAGGTCGTCAACATTCGTAGCAACGACGAACGCCTCGACATCGCCAGCCGCTGGATCTTGCGCATGGACCAGGGTTTGTCCGCGGCCGAGGAAGCTGAGCTTCAGGCGTGGATGGCCGAAGACCGCAAGAACGCGGAGCGGTTGCTGTCCATGGCAAAGCGTTGGGACAAGATGCAGGACCTGTCACGGCTCGCCGAGCTGTTTCCAGAGCCTGCTGTCAACGGCTCGGCCAAGCGTGGCCGACTGCCACTTCGGGCGGCCGCTGCGGTGATGGCTGTCGTCGCTGTCGTCGCAGGTGGTTTGTGGTTCGCCGATTTGTATGACCAGAGTCGCCCAGACGTGCCCGTCGTCGCAGACAACGCCTTTGAGACGGCCGTCGGCGAACAATCGACGATCACGCTCGAGGATGGCAGCACTGTCGTCCTGAACACCAACACCCTGATGCGGGTGCGCTATTCGCCCGAAGCGCGGATTGTTGAACTTGAGCGAGGCGAGATTCATGTCGACGTTGTCAGTATTGCCGATCGCCCATTTAGTGTCGTGGTGGGCGACCGTGTTCTGCAGGCAGTAGGTACGTCCTTCAGTGTCGAGATCACCGATGAGCAACACATCGAGCTGATTGTCACGGAGGGCAAAGTGATCGTGGGTGCACATCCACCGGGCGGCGCTGCGCCGACAGCGCCGCTGCTCGCGCAGTCCACCGACAACGCCGTAGCCGTAGCCGCAGGCGAAGAGATGCTGCTGGGCTCACCGAACCAAGCAGTGACGCATGTGTCTGCGGAAGAGATTGAGGTTCGACTCTCATGGCGTGACGGACGCCTGATCTTTAACGACGAACCACTTGAGCAGGCACTCGCGGAAGTTGAGCGCTACACAACCGTCGAGTTTGTGTTCGTCGACGAGGATCTCAAAACTCGTTCGGTGACAGGACGCTTTCGTACCGGTGATGTTGAGGGACTATTGACTGCCTTGCGTATGAACTTCGACATCGTGCACGAGCGCACAGAAGACGGGCGCGTACTGCTCAGCAGCCTCTGACACGGCGTACGCCAGTGAATCAGGAAATGAAATATCTGCGGTTGGAGGCACTGCCTGGAAAAGGTCTTCGTCACTTGGGGGTGGAAAACAATCGGTAGCTCGTCGTTTGAGAGAGCGCACAGAAGACGTGCCGCTGAGAGACGAGGCCGACTACCGGTTTGGATCCTTGCGATATTGCTCTGCCTCCCGCAAGTGGGTTGGGTACAGGATAACGCACCGACCCCTACATTCGACTTCAATATCCCTCAGCAACGCGCAGATCTCGCGCTCACGGAGTTTGCTGAGCAAGCCGACCTGACGCTTATCGTTCCGCACGAGTTAGTGCAAGACATCGAAGCGAACAAGCTCGTCGGACGGTACTCGCTGGAGAACGGGGTTGAAGTTCTGCTTGCGGGAACCGGGTTAAAGCCCTCGTTCAGCAATCATGTTGTGCTGAGCGTATCGGCCGAAGAGCCGATCGACGAGGGGGAACCGATGGATATCAAGAAGAAGGTAGGAATCCTTGCAACGATTGCCAGTGTATTTGGCGGAGTCGCAACGGCACAGGAAACTGGCGATGAGAGAGCGGCCGAGGATACTGCTCCGATGGCGCTTGAGGAAATAATCGTCACTGGTACAAGCATACGCGGTGTAACCAATCCGGCCTCACCGGTCATCAGCTTCGATCGGGAAGATATCCTTAACTCCGGATTTGCCAACTTGGCTGATTTTGTACAAACGATTCCCCAGAATTTTAACGGTGGCTTTACCGACGTCACAGGGAACGTCCCGGGTGCTGCGGGCGCAAACGGCAATTTTTCGGCTGGTACTGGTATCGACCTTCGCGGACTCGGTGCTGATTCGACGCTGGTTCTTCTGAACGGACGTCGATTAGCGCCAGCGGGAGTAGGTCGGTTCACCGACGTTTCGACGATCCCGGCATCGGCAATCGAACGGATCGAAATAGTTTTGGACGGTGCATCTGCAATCTATGGCTCCGATGCCGTCGGTGGAGTCGTGAACATTATATTGCGCGAGGATTTCGAAGGTGCTGAGACGACGGTACGGTATGGGACCGTCACCGACGGAGCTCACGAGGCGTGGCATGCCACGCAGGCATTCGGCTCAGACTGGAACTCCGGAGGTTTCTTCGGGAACTATGAGTTTTCTAGCCAAAAACCTCTGCAGAGCACAGACCGCAGCTACACCGAACAGTCACCTTTTCCCTACGATCTCACGAGTGACTTAAAGCAGCACAACGTTTTTTTGTCAGCATCGCAAGACGTGTTTAGGGGAGGCTCTGTTTTTGCAACTGCCAACTACTCAACACGAGATGCGTTCGGGAACTTGACGTCGGTTTCTTTTCCAAGTTCGAGAGAGTCTGAAACTGACCAATACGGTGGCGTTCTGGGGCTGGAGTGGAATCTCCCGGGGTCGTGGCTAGCGGAGTTCTCTACCGGCTTCAACCGGTACGAAAGCACTACACTGCAGGTATTGCCAATATTTGACCTTCGCATCACCCAGGAGTTTGAAAGCGAAGTCTGGTCATGGGATGCAAAAGCCGATGGAGACCTATTCGACTTACCTGGAGGGCCGGCAAAACTTGCAGTCGGCATCGGGACGAGGAAAGAAGAGTTTCAGTCGGCAGGAGCTGACCGGGAGGCAAGAGACGTAGGATACCTATATTCCGAGTCGATATTGCCAATCGTAGGCCCTGACAATTCTATCGCCGGCGTCAATTCGCTAGAACTGTCTGCGGCAATTCGATACGAGGACTACGAGGACATAGGTAGCTCCACGGATGGAAAGGTAGGAATAGTGTGGTCACTAACGCAAGGCCTCCAAGTCCGCGGCACATACGGAACCTCATTCAGAGCCCCGCTCCTATTCGAAGCAGCGCCACTTCCTGGAATAACTACTGTGCGAGATTCCGTAGATCCTCAGTCACCGACAGGCACGACACCGGGGATGTTCTTGCTTGGAAACGCATTATCGACCGCAGCGCCGGAGTTAGGTACGCCTCTAGAACCAGAAGAGTCCGAGATGTTCACAATCGGTCTGGACTTCAGGCCGGATTTCTGGCCAGGTTTTTCTGCAAGCCTATCGTACTTTGACATCGATTTTACGGATCGAATCTCTGCTCCCGGTGCAGTATCCAGTAACGTCCTTTTGGATCCCGCTTACTTGCCGGTCATAGTTTTCGATCCAACGCCAACACAGGTCGCCGACGCAATAGCGGCATCGGACAATTTCGCAAACTTCACGGATATTCCCGATGAGGATCTCACTACCAGCGGCATAATAGGGTTTATCTACGATGGTAGAACCGCAAATATCGCGACCACCGCGAATAGTGGATTTGATCTCCAGTTGGCGTACAGCCGTGAAGTCGCAAAGGGCACGTTCGGCCTGACAATTTCCGGTACATATCTCACCGAACTCCAAGACAGAATCACGAGTACGGCTGCACCGCTTGATCGCCTGGATACGTTTCAGAATCCGATTGACCTTCGCCTGCGCGCCGGACTTTCCTGGTCTCAAGACCAATTAAGTACGAACCTGTTCCTCAACTACGCTGACAGTTATCGCGATGACAGACAGGATCCGGAGGCTAGCATAGGGTCGTTCACTACGGTCGATTGGACAATCAGCTACGAGTTTGCAAGGGGGGGTGCGCCGTCGCCCCTCGACAACGTACGGTTGCTGTTCTCCGCTGTAAACGTACTCAATGAAAACCCGCCGTTCGTGGACAACCCACTTGGGCTAAACGCCAACTTTGACGCACGAAACGCTAGTCCGCTCGGTCGCGTTCTCGCATTGCAGGTTTCGAAGCACTGGTTGGGGAAATGACCAATGATTCAAGCAATCTGCAGAGTGGCCTTCTTCAGATTCCGTGCGGCAGCCTGGTGGATCGTCGGGAGTTACTTTGCACTCGCGCCTTTGACGAACGTACTGGCGCAAGTTACTCCAGCGAACGGCGCGATCACTGTGCGCGATTCTATCGCGATGAAACGTCTTGTCGATCCGTCTCCTGGTCTGCTGAGTTTTTTCGATCGATCCGTTAAGTTCTCCCCCACGCAGACACACTTTGCGGTGGTGACTCAGACGGGGAACTTGGCTCGCGACACTCTGACTCACGAGATCCTGGTATTCAACGTAGAGGAAGTTCGCGACTTCTTGAATGCGAGCGAACCGCTTGACAACAGTCTCGGCCACCGTGTCGCTTCGCTGGAGTCAAGGCCAATCAACACCGGCTCCTCACGTCCGCCGGGAATCAGCAGCTTGCGCTGGCTGACCGACTCAAGCCTCGCCTTTGTCGGGCACCGCGACGACCTGCCCAGCCAAGTCTATTCCGTCGATGTATCGACTCGGGAGTTAACGCAATTGACTGACCATAATCGCCACATACGGCGGTTCGACGTCTCCGCTGACTTGAGCACCCTGATTTACGTGGCCGACGACGAAGGGATTGACCGAACGGATACCGACTTCCGTGGCTATGCCGTCGAGTCCCGTCCGCTGTATCTCAGCCTGCTGCGTGATCCCTCGAAAACGTGGCGTCACGATGAGGCGTACTTCTCACTGGAGTTGTCTACCGGGAAGGTGACTGAGTTAACCTCTCCCGGACACTCGCTGTATAGTGCTCTCGGCATCTGGATGTCGCCCAACGGTCGCTGGGCTATCTCGCTCGCACACGCGGCAGATATCCCCGCCGACTGGATCGTTGAGTACGCTACGTACAGTGGACTCGGCTCGATAGAAAAAGAGTATGGCGAGAATCCTGCTATAGCCGTGCCACGTCGTCGTATCTTTCAGTATGTATTGCTCGACACCATTACTGGCGACATTCGACCGTTGCTTCGCGCTCCCATAACCTGGGGCCGTATGGCTGTCCATTGGTCGGCGGACAGCGAGAGCGTGATAGTCGGTAATACGCACCTCCCGTTACATGATGCGAGTGATAAAGAGTTAGAGATGCGCCACGATACCGCCTCGGTCGTGGAGATTGATATCGATACAGGCTTGTTTTCGCCGATTGAGTCTTACGATATCGCCACAGGCAATAGTCTCTATGGAACACAAAGGCCGTCGAATGATGTGCTTGTCGTACAGTACGGGTTGTCTGAAAGCGACGACCCAGTTTCCGTTCTCTATCGCCGATCGCCAACGGGCAAGTGGCTGCTACAGGATGACGAGATCAAGCCCAAATTGGTATCACCAGTCACGGTGTTTATTCAACAAGATGTGGATACTCCACCCGATTTAGCCGCGACCGACCATACGTCTGGCCAAACGAAGCGAATTACAAATTTCAATCCGACTCTTCGTGAGAAGATTGTTGAGCGCGTCGAAAACTTTAAGTGGATCGATGGCAACGGCCGCTCTTGGGAAGGCGGGCTTCTTTACCCGCCGGGTTTTAGGCGAGATCGCCGTTACCCGCTTATCATCCAGACTTACGGATACTCGCCCGACCGATTCTTGCTCGACGGGGCGTCTACCATAACTTCCGCGTTTGCGGCGCGACCATTGGCCGGTGCCGGATTTATCGTACTGCAGATGTCTGATCGTCCATCGTCGGACCCCTTTCCGCTCGGGGGGAAGGAGGAGGGATCGAATTATGTTGCCGGTTATGAAGGTGCAGTACGCGCACTCGACGAGCGGGGTACGATTGACCCACGTCGGGTCGGCTTGATCGGTTGGAGTCGCACCGGTCTCCACGTAAGCTATGCGGTTACCTTCTCTCAGCAGCAATTCGCGGCGGCTACTATCGCGGATTCGACTTCAATCGGTTTGACGACCTATATGCAGAGCTTCGGCAAACCAGCGCCGGGCATGTTCGCGATTGAGAGCGCCATTGGCGCACCTTTCTGGGCCGAGAATAGAAGTCTCTGGCTTGAGAAAGCGCCCAACTTAAACGCTCATCGCGTTCGCACTCCCTTGCGATTCGAGTCTTACGGCGTATATCTGAATCCCTATTGGGACATGTACAGCATACTGAAGCGACACCACCGACCTGTTGAGATGTTCCATATTCCGATTGCCTCGCACAACTTGCAAAGACCGTTGGCGCGCTACGCCTCACAGCAGGGCAATGTCGATTGGTTCAGCTTTTGGCTGATGGGGCATGAGGATCCTGCTCCGGAAAAAGCCGTGCAGTATGAACGGTGGCGAAAAATGCGCGATCACTACTGCTTGACACTTGAAGAAGAGAAGGCGCTCGCCTTTCCTTGGTATTGCGAGGCCGCGTAGGCCCCGCCGAATCGCGCCAGGAGTTCGCGTTCTGCGCCGTTCGCGTTGGCTCACCTCGATCTGTCTTGCCGGGCGGCCTGCAGTCGGCCGGTGACCAAGGTTTCAATCAGCCGACATAGAACCTTTCAATTGGCCGATAACTAAAGTTACAATCAGCCGCAATGGCCCCCGGCAAAATCATCCCCCGCCTGGTCGAGGCGCGACTCGTCGAAGCCCTCGACGACAGTCCCGCCGTGCTGATCCATGGTCCGCGCCAGTCCGGCAAGACGACGCTGGCACAAACGCTCGGCCGGAAACACGGGTACAGGTATTTCAACCTCGATGATGACGTGCTCCGTGGGGCCGCCGAGGAAGACCCCATGGGGTTTGTCTGGGACTTGCCGGAGCGGGCGATCCTCGACGAAGTTCAGCGGGTCCCGGCCGTCTTCACCGCGCTCAAGTCGGCGATCGACAGTGATCGGTCGCCTGGGCGCTTCCTGCTGACCGGTTCGGCAAACGTGTTGCTCGTGCCGAAACTCGCGGACTCTCTCGCGGGCCGCATGGAGATAATCCGCCTGCTGCCATTCGCCCAACGCGAAGTCGAGAAGACGAAGTCTGCGTTTCTCGATGACCTGTTCAGCGGCAATTTCAAGATTCGAAAGTACGAGCGCCTTCAACAGCAGCTACCGCAGCGCATCGTGGCCGGTGGTTATCCGGCGGCACTGGCGCGAAACACGCCGCGTCGAAGAGCTACCTGGTACCGCGATTACGTCGAGGCCATCGTGCAGCGGGACGTCCGGGACTTGGCACGTATCGCCTCGTTGGACGCATTGCCGAGGCTATTGACTCTGATTGCCGGGCAGACTTCACGCTTGCTGAATATCTCAGAGTTGGCGGGACCGTTCCAGATCAGCCGTCCGACGATCCGGGACTACGTCACGCTGCTGGAAAAGGTGTTCCTGGCGGACGAATTGCCGCCGTGGCACAGCAATCGGTTGAGCCGCTTGGTCAAGACACCCAAGCTGCACATCGGCGATACCGGGCTGGCAGCAGCCTTGCTGGGCGTGAATGCCAAGGATCTGGCCGCCGATCGCGAACTGTTGGGGCAGTTTCTCGAGACCTTCGTCTGTCAGGAATTGCGGCGGCAAAGCAGCGGGCACGAAGATGACGTCCGGTTCCACCATTTCCGCGACAAGGACGGGTACGAAGTAGACCTCGTGCTGGAAAAAGGCACGCGCAAGATCGCCGGTGTGGAAGTGAACCCTGCTGCCAGCGTCACCCGTGCCGACTTCCGCGGCCTGCGCAAACTGGCCCCGGCGACGGGCAAGCGGTTCGTGGCCGGCGTAGTATTGTACGACGGTGAAGCCAGC
>JANQGP010000335.1 GCA_028277265.1 Woeseiaceae bacterium
ACGCGAAACTCGTAGTCATCGCTGCGAATCGCGAAGTCGTGCATGCGCACCTTGCGGCCGTACCGGCACAGGTGGCCACGATAGCGCAATCGCAATGGCTCCGGCAGCAGCTGTGACAACGACGTGTACCAACCCATGAGTCCGGCGCTGGTCAGCGCATGCATGATGTCGTCGCCGCCGATACTCTGCCAGCTGCCGACACCTTCGAGCGTCGCGGCGCGTTCGCCCAGCGCACCGACAACCCAGTCCCCGGGTTCGACTTTGATCATCAGGCCTGCGCGATCTTCGATGCGATAGAGCGAAGTCGGGATTCCGACGACACTTCCCTCGACGTAGTCGCCCGTCGCCCACGCCGACCTCGGCAGCTTATGCAGCTCGAAATTGCTGTCATGAAAATCCGCGATGCGGGCCAGCGAGCCATAGATGCGGGTACTCATCGTGTCGATCCTGTGGTCATACCTCCATGGCAGGCTGGGTCAGAAGCATGGTCAACAAGGCTGCACGCTCGAGCGTCTTGTCGATCAGCAGGTGTTCGTGCAGTGCGTGCGCACCGTCGCCGACCGGACCGAGTCCGTCGACCGTCGCCGTGAACTGGCTGGTCGTGTTGCCGTCCGAACCGCCGCCGGCGCGTACCTGGTGGAGTTCGATCCCCAGCGCGTCACCTGCCTTGCGCACGCGCTCCCACAGCTTCTGGTTGCGCGGCGTCGCTTCCATCGAAGGCCGGCCGATGCAGCCTTCGATATGCAACCGGACGTCGGGATTCGTCGGCTTCATCGAGTGAATGATGTATTCGATCTCATTGCCTGTCGCGACCGTCGGCACGCGCACATCGACCACGGCTTTGCTGTGCGGGGCGATGACGTTCGGCTGGATGCCGCCATCGACGGTCCCGACGTTGACCGTGATGCCGCGCTCGGCATCGTTGAGCGAGAACAGTGCCTGGATGACGTGCGAGAGTTCGAGGATCGCGCTCGCGCCGGCTTCGGGGTCGAGGCCCGCGTGTGCCGCTTTGCCGTGAACGGTGATCGTGAACCGGCCGATGCCCTTGCGCGCCGTTTTGATGTCTCCGCGATCGCCCAGCGCCGGCTCGAGCACGAGCGCGCGATTCGCATGTTGTGCCAGCCAGCGGATATAGCGCGTCGAGGTACGACTTCCGATCTCCTCGTCGGCATTGATGAATAGGACCGGGCGGACAGGCGTCGCGAGGTCGAGATCCCTGATTGCATGCAGCGCAACGACGAGCTGTGCCAGCCCGCCCTTCATGTCGAAGGAGCCGGGCCCGTGTACGATATTGCCGTCGACGCGAAACGGGCGTTCGCTGAGCGTGCCAACGGGCCACACGGTGTCGTAATGACCGACAACGAGCTGGGAGGCCTCGCCTACCCGGCGATCGGCGGGCCTGGCGAACACGTGCCGCGGGCGATTCGGCCAACCGGTCTCGCGTGTTTCGAATCCCACCTCGGCAAGCGCGAGTCGCAGCACGCGGCGCGCCTCGTCATGGGTTTCGGGGTGTGCGGACGGGGATTCCGCTTCGACGAGCTCCCGCATCAGGGCGATCAGCCTGGACTCCTGCCCCATGACGTAATCGAGAACCATTGCCGCATTGGCGTTGCACATGTCGTTTCTACTTCTTCATAGCCTCCGGGAACGGGAACCCATTGGATCGATCGATCGTCGTGAAGCGTCCTGGCGCCAGGTACGCGAACAACGGCGCATTGTGAATCGTCTCCTGATCGTCGGATTCAGAGTGCCGAACGTAATCGTCGTCCGCGAACGCCGCGACAATCTCGCCGGTGATCAGGCAGTTCTCGCCAAAGCCGTCGATCGTCCTGAAGTGACGGCATTCGAAGAACAGGTAGCCGTCCCGGATGAATCCGGCATCGACCTGTGTGGCCGGAAACGTGTCGAGAAAGTCGATGACGGGCTTACTGCCCTCTTTGGCGCGCGGCGACGCGGCGAGGCTCGTGACGAGGACCTGCGACGGTTTCGGGTAGCTGACGGTGAACTCGCCGGTCCGCTCGATATTCGCGCAGGTAGCGTGGCGCGGCGTGCAGACGAAGCCGAAGTAGTTCTGCCAACCCATCGGCGTCACCATGTGCTTGGGCGCCAGATCGAGCGAGCCGTCCGCATCTCGTGTCCCGATCAGAACGAGCGGCGCAACCGTGAAAAACTGCTCCCATACGGGTACCGTGGTGTCGACGGACACGACTTTGCGGGGCATCGAGGACTCGTTCATGGCGTCACCTCTTGCTGACACGCGCCCTGTATTAACCGTAGACCTACGGCTCGAAGCTGCAAATAGGTAGTTGTCCCAGCCGCTCTGCTATAGTGCCGGCTCTCATCAGGAGCCAACTCCATGACACAGGCAAGATCGGGCGATACGGTCCGCATCCATTACACCGGTACGCTCGACGACGGTACCCAGTTCGACAGCTCTGCCGGTCGCGACCCGCTCGAGTTTGCACTTGGCGCCGGGCAGGTCATTCCGGGATTCGACAATGCGGTCGACGGCATGGCCGTCGGTGAAAGCAAGACCGTGACGATTCCCGCGAATGAAGCCTATGGCGACCACCATGAGCGGCTGGTCCAGGCGGTTTCACGCAGCGCCTTGCCGGACGACATCGAGCCCGCCGTCGGAATGCAGCTGCAAAGCCAGACTGCCGAAGGACAGGTCATGACGCTCGTCGTGACCGAGGTCGCGGAAGAGTCGATCACCGTCGACGCCAACCACCCGCTCGCGGGACAGGCGCTGACGTTCGCCATCGAGCTCGTCGAAATCGTCTGAGCCGGACGCATGCACGAACTGTCGGTCTGCCTGGCCCTGCTCGACAAGGTCATGTCGATCGCAGAGGAGCGCGAGGCCCGTCGCGTGACGCGTATCGAGCTTACCGTCGGGCCGCTGTCCGGCATCGAGATCGACCTGCTGGAGAACGCGTGGCCGATCGCGTCGGCCGGCACGCTCGCCGACGGCGCAGAATTCGTGGTCGACGCTGCGCCCATCGTCGTGCATTGCAGCCGCTGCGACAGAGAGTCATCGGCGCAGAGCAACCGGCTCGTCTGCGGTCATTGCGGCGCGTATCGGACCCGCGTCGTGACCGGCGAGGAGATGATCTTGCAGCGGGTCGAACTGGAGACTTCAGCAGATTCGGGGTAACGGGTCGTCCTCGAGCTCCTCGAGGAAGCGTTCGCCGCCGAGCGGCGTCTCGAGAATGACCCGCTGTTCGCCCGCGACGATGCGGCCGACTCGCGCGGCGCCCTTCCCGTCCGGCAAGCCGCACCAGACAGTGAGCGCCTCGTCGGCCTGTTCCGGCGCGACGACGGCGACGACGCGCCCTTCGCAGGCCAGGTAATACGGGTCATAGCCGAGCATGTCACAGACCGATTGCACGGGGTCACGTACGGGTATCGTCGCCTCGAAACGCACACCCAGGCCCGTCGCCTTGAGTATTTCGTGGCCTATCGACGCTATGCCGCCGCGCGTTGGATCGCGCATGAAGCGCAAACCGTCGAACGCCAACAGCGGTTCGGTCAACGACATGACGGGACCCGCATCGGACACCAGGTCACCGCGCAGTCCGAATTCCTCACGGGCCAGCATTACGGCCGTGCCGTGGTCGCCGACGGGTCCGCTGACAAGCATCACGTCGCCGTCGCGAATCCGCCCGAGCGCGGGCACTGTGCCCGGCAGCCGAACGCCGACGCCGGTCGTTGCCAGGTAGATTCCGCCGCCTTCTCCGCGACGAACGACCTTCGTATCGCCGGCGCTGATGCGAACGCCGGACTCGATGGCGGCATCGGCAAGACTACGCACAATGCGCTCGAGCCGGTCGACCTCGAAGCCTTCCTCGATAAAGGCATTCAGCGTCAGGTACATCGGGCGCGCGCCTGCAACGGCGAGGTCGTTGATCGTGCCGTGTACGGCAAGCGAGCCGATATCGCCGCCCGGGAATTCGAGCGGCTGAACCGTGAAGCCGTCAGTCGTTATCAGGACGTCACCGTCGCCGAGGTCGATCGGCACGGCGTCGGCCCGCACGTCGATCTCGCTGGCTACGAACGCCGTCGCAAACACGTCTTCGATCAGCTCTCGCATGAAGCGGCCGCCGTTGCCGTGTGCCAGTGAAATCCTGTCGTCGTCCATACGATTCAATCTCCGGTGGCCGCAACCTCTGCGGCCTGGCCGTAACTCAACGCCGCATCATTGCACGGCAGGATGGCCGGCAGGAACACCTCGAACCGGGCACGCTGCAGCATCGCCACTACCTGCTCGGTCAAAAACCGGTTCTGGAACACGCCGCCACCGAGTCCGACGCGCTGCGCCCCGCGTTCCTCGCGTGCCCGCTCGGCCTGGTCCAGCATGGCGCGCGCCATGCTGCCGTGAAACGCCTCGGCGCGTTCACGGCGCGTGCGACCGGCATCGCCTAGGAGCGCCAGCAGCGGCTCCCAGTCGGTACGCAGCACGCCATCGTCCGATTCGCGCAGCGCCAGCACCGGACCGCCGCGATGTTCGCGACACAGCGCCTCGAGCTGCATCGGGCCCTCTGCCTCGAAACTCGTTACGGGCAGCTCGCAAACGATCGCTGCCGCCGCATCGAACAGCCTGCCCGCGGCGCTCGTCGCCGGACAGTTGATGTCCTTCTGCCATGCACCGCGCGCGATCGCGTCCGGGTCGGGGCAGTCAGCCCAGTCCATGTCACATTCCCAGTGAAGCGCCGCAGCGCTGCGCCATGGCTCACGTCCCGCCCGCTCACCGCCCGGCAGACGGAACGTTCGCAGGCTGGCGAAACGCTGCCACGCGCCGGGTCGACCCACGAGGGCTTCGCCGCCCCAAAGCGTCTTGTCGCGACCCAGGCCGACGCCGTCCCAAGTGAATACCAGCCAGTCGCCGTCCCCGCCCTGCTCGGCCACGACGGCGCTGGCATGCGCCTCGTGATGCCACACGGTGTTCACGGGCAGGCCGCTCTCGCGCATCGCCCAACGGTGCGTCGTATACCCGGGATGGGCATCGCAAGCGATGTGCCGGGCCTCGACACCGTAGAGCGACTGCAGGTCGCTCACGACCTGCTGGAATACGCGCAGGCTGCGAGGACTGTCCATCTCGCCGATGTGCGGCGATACGACGACGCGATTTCTCCAGCTCAGAGCAACCGTAGCTTTCATGTGCCCGCCGACCGCGAGCAGCGGCACCGCTTGTCGGTACGGAATCTCGACCTCCCGTGGCGCGCAGCCGCGACCGATGCGCAACGGTCGCACACGGTCAGAGATGCGACGGTACACCGGGTCGTCGGCGGGCCGCACGATCGGCCGGTCGTGCAACAGGAAATCGTCGGCGATACCGGCAAGGCGTCCGACCGCTTCGTCGTTGTCGGTGAGGACAGGCTCGCCGCTGATATTCCCCGATGTCGCCACGAGCGGTCCGTCGAACGCATCGAGCAGCAGCTGGTGCAGCGGACTGTACGGCAGGAAGACGCCGATCTCCGCGAGGCCGGGTGCGACGTTGTCGGCGAGCCCGCCGACCGGCTTGCTCTTCGCCAGCACAATCGGCCGCACCGGACCGGAAAGCAGAGACGCTTCGTCGTCCGAGAGCGATACGTAGTCGCGCACGACCGCGAGTCCGTCGGAGCCCGCGAGCGGGAACATGACGGCAAGTGGTTTGCCCGGGCGGCGCTTGCGCTCGCGCAGCCGCGCGACGACGTCCGGGTTGCGCGCGTCGCAAACGAGATGGAAGCCACCAATGCCTTTGACGGCGATGATCCGGCCTTCGCGCAGCGCCGTGACGGCCGCGTCCATCGGTTCGTCGGCATCGGCGAACGCGATTCTGGGTCCGCACCTCGGACAGGCCACGGGTTCCGCGTGAAAGCGCCGATCCGACGGGTCGCGGTACTCGGCTTCGCAGGCTTCGCACAGAGGGAACGACGCCATGCTCGTGTTTGGCCGGTCGTAAGGCAGCGACTCGATCAACGTGTAGCGCGGCCCGCACTGCGTGCAATTGATGAACGGGTAGCGGTAGCGGCGATCGTTCGGGTCGTCGAGCTCGCGTTTGCAGTCGTCACACATGAAATAGTCGGGCGGGACGAAGACCTGCGCGTCGGCGTCGGCCTCGCTGGCAATAATCTCGAAGCCGGGGCCGGTCGACGCCATGGAATCGGTCACCGCCGCAATGTCCGGAGAAGACAGCGGCGGTGCACGCCCGATGAGATCGCGCTGGAATCGCTCGACGGCGCCTCGTAGTCCGCACGCGAGCACTTCGACCTCGCCGAGCTGGTTTTGCACGTGACCTCGAATGCCGTGCTCGACGGCGAGACGGTAGACGAACGGGCGAAAACCGACGCCCTGTACATGCCCGCGCAGGCGAATCAGTCGCGCAACACCGGCGGCCGTCCCGACGTCAGGCGTGGACGTCACGCTTGCGGCCTTCCCACACGTTCTCACGGGTTCCGGACGCCCACCAGATACGGCATGCGCCTTCGTCCGAGACCATGCACGGCCCGATAGGCTTACGCGGCGTGCACGCCGCGCCGTAGAGACGACATTCGTTCGGGTAAATCTTCCCCAGCACGACCTTGGCACAGTCGCAACCGGGCGGCATCTCGCCGACGCGCTTGCGCGATGCGTCGGCGTAGGACCGAAAATGGTGCCGTGCATCATGCGCCGCGTAGGCGTCACGAAGCGCGAACCCCGACGCCGGGATGACGCCGATACCGCGCCAGTTCGCGTCGACGACGTCCATGACCTCGGCGAGATGACGCCTCGCCCCGGCGTTGCCGCCCGGACGTACCGCCTGGGGGTAGCAGTTGTCGAGGGCGCGCCGGCCATCGCGCAGCTGCTGCATGACGCTGTACATGCCCGCAACGAGCGACTCGGGCGTGAATCCCGATACCGCGGCCGGGATGTCGTGCCGGGTAACGACGAATTCCCATTCCTCGGGACCCATCACGGTCGCCACGTGTCCCGGCGCTATCAGCGCGTCGAAGCCCGGTTTGCCCGACTCGAGCAGCATGGCGACCGCCGGCCACGTCAGACGGCCGGACAACAGGACGAGCAGGTTGTCGGGCGCGCCTTCGGCCAGCATCGCGGCAACCGGCGCCGTCGTGGTCTCGAATCCCGCCGCGAAAAAAACGACCTTGCGCCGGGGGTTTTCGCGCGCGAGTCTGACGGCCTCGGTCGGCGAGGCGATCGGCCGGATGTCGCCGCCGGCGGCCTTGGCCTGCTCCAGCGAGCGCGGCTCTTTCTTCGGCACGTTGACCGGCACGCGAAGCATGTCGCCGAACGCAACGAGCGTGATGTCCTCGTGCAGGGCGAGCTGCATCGCCTCGTAGACGTCTTCTTCGGGGCAGATACATACCGGGCAACCCGGGCCTGGCACGAGTTCCAGGTTCGGCGGCACGACGCCGCGAAGCCCGGCGAGCGAGATCGACCGCTCGTGGCCGCCACACACGTTCATGATGCGGACCGGGCGCTCGATGCCGAGGTCCTCGAGCGCGGCCAGCCACTCTGTGGCCGTTCGTTCCATCAGCCGACGCCGGCCGCCGCGCGCTGCTCGCGCAATGCGTCGAGTTCGACCCGCAACCAGTCGAGCCAGGCGTCGAGACCGGTACCAGTGCGTGCCGACAGCTCCACGACCGGCACTTCGCTCGCGAGCTGTCGCAGGCACGACTCGGCGTAGGACGGATCGAAGTCATCGAGCACGGGCAACAGGTCCGCCTTGGTCAGGAGTACGAGGTCCGCCGCGCGGAACATGACGGGATACTTGGCCGGCTTGTCGTGGCCTTCGGGCGTCGACAACAGCGTGACGTTGCGGTGCTGGCCAAGATCGAAACTCGCGGGGCAGACGAGGTTGCCGACGTTCTCGATGAAGACGATATCCACGCCGTCGACCGCCAGTTCGTGCAACGCGTCGTGAACCATGTGCGCATCGAGGTGGCACGCGCTGCCCGTAGTGATCTGTATCGCGGCAACGCCTTTCCGGCGAATCCTCTCGGCGTCGTTTTCGGTTTCGAGGTCACCTTCGATCACGGCAATACGAAGGTCGTCGCCCAGCGCGTCGATAGTCGCCTCGAGCAATGCGGTCTTGCCGGCGCCCGGCGAGGACATCAGGTTGACGGCGAGCGCATTGTGGCGAGCGAAATGTTCGCGGTTGTGCGCCGCCTGGTGATCGTTTGCGTCGAGGAGGCTCGTGAGGACCTCGACGGACTCATGGCCGACAAGGTGCTCGTTGCCGGGCGTGACGTTGCAACCGCAGGTATCACACATGATCATCTCCCGGGGTCTGTTGACCCCAGCATCTCGTCGAACAGCGCCCACGACTCGGCCGCTTCTTCGTCCGAGACCTTCTGTATGGCATACCCCACATGAACGAGCACGTGGTCGCCGGCCTGTACGTTCTCGTGCTGGAGCATGAACAGGCTGACTTCACGCTCGATGCCCCGTGCTTCGCATGTGCACTGGTAACCGTCAATGGCCGTGATTTTCATCGGAACCGCGAGGCACATCCGGAATCTCCCGACTGGCATATCATGCATCGCTAATATACTGTATCAGCATAGCCGTGTGCAGCGTGGCAAACAACCACGTGCTAGGTAGATTCCTCTATCGCAAGTCCCGGGAGTGCTGCTATGCCCATGACGCGCCTTACCTTGCTGCTCGCCGTCGCACTGTCGTCCGCGTCCGCGCTGGCCGAGGCTCCCGCGATCGTCGCGGCCTGCAAGTCTTGTCATGCCGAGGACGGCAGCGGCGTCGGTATTCACTTCGTCCCGATCATTACGGGTATCCCGGCCGCGCACATCGAAGAGGCCCTGTACGCTTACAAGGACGGGGCGCGACAGTGTATGACGGAACCGGTCATGTGCGAGACCGCTGCGCTGCTGACGGATGAAGACATTGCCGATCTGGCCGAGTATTTCAGTCAACTCGAGCGTCCGTCGCTGAATGTGCCCTACGACGAGTCGCTGGCCGAACGCGGGGAGCAGCTACACGACATGCACTGCGCACGATGCCACGTGCCGCCGGACGACCCCGACGTCGCCGACGCGCTGGGCTATCCCCTGCACGGTCAGCATCCGGCGTACCTGCGATACGCACTCCAGGCCTACATCGACGGCACGCGCGAGCACCTGCTCGAACAGATGAAAGAGAAAATGGACCTGCTCGAAGACGGCGACGTCGAGGCACTGGTCAACTACTACGCCAGTTACTGACCCGCCCGACTGTGGTAACGTCGCAGCGCGTGGTCGCGCTCAGCCTATGACGTCAAGGAGCAACGCATGTCCCGTGGACTCTCCCTTGCCCTGCTCGCAATTCTGCTGCCGCTTGCCGGCAACGGTCACGCCGAAGTGACGCTGATCCACGCGGGCGAACTGCTCGCGGTTCCGGGCAAGGCGCCGCTGCGCAACCAGACGATCATCATCGAGAACGATCGCATAACCGGCGTACAGGCGGGCTTTGCCGACGTCGAGGGAGCGAATGTCATCGACCTGCGCGACAACTTCGTCATGCCGGGTCTCATGGACATGCACGTTCACCTTCAGGGACAACTCGGCCCGCACAATGACCGGGACCGGCTGAAAATGTCGAACCAGCTCATGCAGATGCGCAGTGCCTACTACGCGATGAACACTTTGCTGGCAGGATTCACGACGGTTCGCGACGTCGGCTCGTCGCCCCAGGAAATGTACGCGCTGCGCGACGCGATCAACAACGGTTGGATCGACGGGCCGCGCATCATCGCCGCCGGCGGTGTGGGCATAACGGGCGGGCATGCCGACGTCAGCGGCGTTAGCCCGAAACTCATGGAGCTCTACACCTCGCCAAACGTCTGCGATGGGCCGTACGACTGTCGCCGCGCCGCGCGCAACGTCATCAAGTACGGAGCGGACCTGATCAAGATCACGTCGACGGGCGGCGTCATGACAGAGCGCCGGACCGGCACAGGCCAGCAGATGGAGATGGACGAGTTGCGCGAGATCGTGCGCGCCGCCGAACGGATGGGCCGCAAGGTCGCGTCGCACGCTCACGAGGAAGCCGGCATCATCGCCGCCCTCGAAGCCGGCGTTCACAGCATCGAACACGGTACCTACACGGGCCCGGAGTCCATCCGACTGTTCAGGGAAAGCGGCGCCTATCTCGTACCGACGCTGCTCGCTGGCAAGACCGTAGCAACCATGGCGGTAGAGTCGGACTTCATGGCGTCGGCAGTCGTCGAAAAAGCCATCCGTGTCGGCAGGGACATGGCCGGCAATTTCGAGAAGGCTCACAAGGCGGGCGTTCGAGTGGCTTACGGCACGGACAGCGGAATCTCGCCGCACGGAACGAATGCGCAGGAGGCGCTGCTCATGGTCGAGGCCGGTATGACCGAGATGGACGTCATCATCGCCGCCACTTTGAATGCGGCCGACCTGATCGATATGTCCGACGCGGTCGGCACGATCGAGACCGGCAAGTTTGCCGACATCATCGCTGTCGACGGCTCGCCGCTCGACGACATCGGCGAACTCCTCGACGTCGACTTCGTCATGAAAGGCGGCAAGGTCTACAAACAGTAGCACGGCGATGAAACCGAGCACGCTGCGCATCGGCTATCGCTACCGCCCAAACCGCCTCGCGGCTGACTATGACGCGATCGTCATCGGTTCGGGCATGGGCGGACTGACCACGGCGGCTCTCCTCAGCGAACTCGGCTGGAAGGTCTGTGTTCTCGAGCAGCACTACACGGCAGGCGGCTATACGCACTCTTACGAACGCAACGGCTACGAGTGGGACGTCGGCGTGCACTATATCGGTGAGGTCGGCGCACCGACCCGTTCGCGCAAGATGTTCGACTTCTTGTCCGGGGGCAAGCTCGAATGGGCCCCGATGGCTGACGAGTACGATCGCTTCTACATCGGCGACAAGGTCTTCAATGCGATAGCGGGCAAGCAGGCGTTCCGCGACAACCTGGTGCGGCAGTTTCCGGACGAATCCGAGGCGATCGACGCCTACATGAAGCTGCTCGATCGCTCCGGTGAGGCATTACAGTCGTTCGGTATGCAGCGCGGCTTGCCGACCTGGGCCCGCCGCGTGATGCGACCGTGGCTTGCCTGGAAACGGCGCGGCGCGTTTCAGAAGACGACGTGGGAGGTGTTGTCGTCGCTGACCGGCAACCGGGATCTCATCGCCACGCTCTGCGGCCAGTGGGGCGATATGGGCATGCCGCCGAAACGCTCGCCGTTCATGGCACACGCGATGATCGCCCGGCACTACCTGTACGGCGGTTTCTATCCGGTCGGCGGCTCGTGGCGGATCGCCGAGTCGATCATTCCGAAAATCCGGGCGGCCGGCGGCGAGGTATTCACGTACGCAAAGGTCGAGCGGATCGCGGTCGAAAACGGCCGCGTCGCCGGGGTCGACATGCAGGACGGCCACCGTATCGAGTGCGCCTGCGTCATTTCATCCGCGGGCGTCGACAACACGTTCAATCACCTGCTTGACGACGATATCGTGCGGCGTACCGGCTACCGCCGGAGGATCGGCAACGTCAAACCGAGCTTCGCGCACCTCGGCGTCTATGTCGGTCTTCAAGGGACGGCCGAAGAACTCGGCTTGCCGCGGACCAACTTCTGGATCTACCCGTCAAACGACTATGACGCGGCCGTCGAGGCATTCATGGAAGACGCCGACGCGCCTTTCCCGGTTGTCTACATCTCGTTCCCGTCCGCCAAGGACCCGGACTACCAACGTCGCCATCCCGGGACCGCCACGATCGAGATCGTTGCGCCGGCGCCGTATGCCTGGTTCGAGCGATGGCGCGGCGGCACCTGGGGCAAGCGCGGCGAGGACTACGACGCGTTCAAGGCTCAGCTGGGCGAACGCCTGATGGAGTACGTCTACGAGAAGCTGCCGCACCTGCGCGGCAAGGTCGACTATTACGAGGTATCGACTCCGTTGTCCACGAACTGGTTCGGCGGTTACCAGCACGGTGAACTCTACGGCCTCGAGCATTCGCCGGAGCGCATTCGCCAGACCTGGCTGCGGCCCAGGACCGCCATTCCCGGCTTGTGGCTGACCGGGCAGGACATACTGACCTGCGGCGTCACGGGCGCGATGATGGCCGGACTGATCACGACGATGAGCATGATCGGCCCGCGACGCATGGCCCCGCTGATGAAAAGGATCTACGCCTGAGTCCCGGCAGCCTGTTGAGAAAAATACTCGGGGGCTGCGAGCAGCCTGTTGAAAGAGTATTTGGAGGCTCAGTCAAATGCACAGAACTGCGATCAAGGCGCGTCTCGCCGTACAGGTTGGGCACCTTTACAAGAGACG
>JANQGP010000468.1 GCA_028277265.1 Woeseiaceae bacterium
CCGCCCGAGGAACCGCCGCCAGGCAACTGGACGCCGCCGCCAATGCCGCCGCCGCCGCCCGTTCCACCGCCGACGGACACGCAACCGGCAACGAGCAGGCTGGTGCACGCGATTGCAAGGCAACTGCGCATTGCGCGTGCCAGTCTGGGATTACTGGGGGTACGCTGGTTCATCGAATCTCTCCCGAATCCTTAGTTTGGAACCCTGTCACGGCGCCAAGTTCCCGCCATTGGGTATTGACCCAACGATACCACGTGATCGGGCCCGTTTGCGGAACAGGATCAGCGATAAATCGTCGGGTTTGCAGGGAAAACCGGGGCTCTCACGCGTCATGCGGCGGGTTGCCAGCGACATCAGGCCCGTCGCTCCGTCAGCCAGGCGCCCCTTGCGAACGCGCTCGACGATCTCGTCGAGGTGCACGTTGTCCGTCAGGCCGTCGCTCGCAACGAGTACGGTATCGCGCGGGCGAAGCTCGATGCCCGCGCCGACATCGATGCGCATATCGCTCGTACCGATGAAGTTCGATACGAGGTGGCGATCCTCGTGATGCAGCGCCTCACGCTCGTCAAGAAAACCGGCCTCTACGGCGAAGCCCGTTGGCGAATGTGCCGTCGTCTGGAGCTTGATTGCGCCTCGCTGCCCGACCACGAGTGCCTCGGAATCGCCAATCTGGTAGGACCGCGCGATCAGGCCCTCGATCGTTATCACGGTCAGCGTCGTTGCAGAGCCGTTGCCGAGTGCCATCACGGCTTCGTTCGCCGCCTCGATGCCGTTGAGTATCGCCGTTCGCAACAACATGGTCCTGTCCATAGACGCCTGCAGGGACGCGGCCAGCCGTGTCACGGCAGTGAGAGACGCACGTTTGCCGGCGGGCAGTCCGCCGGCGCCGTCCGCAACGACGAGCACCGCCGCGCCGGGTCCGTAGGGAATCAGCGCCGTGGTGTCCTCGTTCTCGGTGGTCTTGCCGGGGTCGCGGCAGGTACACGCAACGGCCGAGCCGCCCGCGACGTCCACCTCGATCCTGTCCGGCTGGACGGCGCCGTCCAGGATCAGCAGGCCGGACTGTTGGGTCGTTTCGACGTCGGTCATTCGTGCCTCACAGGTTCCCGGCACCAGGCGCAATAGTTCCAGAACTCGTACGCGATGCCCCATTTACAGGCCTTGCAGGTATGGCGGCTACCGCGCAGCTTCCACCGGCGCCGCACCTTCGTCCGGCAGTGCGGACAGTAGCGCATGAAGGGCATCAGCGGCCCGCGACAGCGTTTGTTCGCGCATTTCGCCGTGTAGCGTTTGTCGGGGTAGCGCCGTGTCGTCTCTTCGACAAAACCCGGGCCATAGCACCAGGGGCAGTAATCCCAGTCGTTCTTGACGCCGCGCTCGCAGCGTGGGCAGTGCGCCGGCATACGCGTGTCGCAGCCTCGCGTCGGGTTGTCAATGCCGCACCAGGGGCACGCCTGCATACTCTCGGCTACGGGCCCCTCGCAATTGCGACAGTGGTAGCGACAGTCGAGCTGCTTGCCGAACTGCCGTTTGAATTCCCGCCATTGCATCTGGCGCCACGAACTGCCGCGGCGCACCCCGTTCTTCTTTGGCCGTGCCTGTTTCTGCTTGCGCGCACGGCTGTCGATTCGCTTGAAGTCGGCCTGCATCCTGACAGCGTCGCGGTAGCGTTTCGCCGGGTCGAGATGGATCGACTTGCGCAGGATTTCGATGATCTCCGGCCGCACGCGGGCCTGCAGCCTTTCGTGGCCGGCGAGCGGCCACTCGAAAGGCCACTCCGGCAGCTTGCCCGAGAACAGGCGATACAGCACCAGCCCCATCGAAAACACGTCCGACTGGAACTTCGGCCGTCCCATCGCCTGCTCGGGCGCGATGTAGTCGATCGTGCCGGAGCCGGAGGCTTTTAGTGTTCGCAGACACCGTTTGGCAAACCCGAAATCGGCCAGCTTGAGCTGGTTGTCCGGGAACAGGATGAAGTTCTCGGGCTTGATGTCGCAGTGGATGATCCGGTGCTCATGGGCATGGGCTAACGCAGCCAGGCCCTGTCCCGCAAGATCGAGCTTGCTGGCCGTCGATGTGCGGCGCTCGATACGATCGGCCAGCGATTCTTCACCCAGCTCCATCGCGATCACGAAGTGCCCGTCAATGTAGCTCGCATTCAGTACCGAGAGAATGTTCGGGTGCCGGAGCTTCGTCGCGACACGGACTTCGTGGAGAATCTCTTTCTCGCCCGTGTTCGGATCCGCTTTGGGGATCTTCAGCGCGACTTTGATGTTCTGGATCGTATCCTGCGCGCGATAGACGTCGGCGAGCGGCCCCGACGCGATGCGACCGAGTATGCGGTACTTGCCGATTTTCTGGCGGGCCCGCAGCAAGATCAGCCGCCCGTACGTACCCGCTTCACGGCGTCGTTCCAGCCGTCAAGAAGGCGGTCGCGCCGCGCCGCATCCATCGCCGGTTCGAAGACGGCATCACGCTGCCAGAGCTGGCCGAGGTTACCGAGCGAATCGACAACGCCTGCCTGGAACCCGGCAAGATAGGCGGCGCCGAGCACCGTGGACTCGACATTGTCCGGACGTTCGACCGGTGTATCGAGGACATCGGCAAGGAATTGCAGGAACCAGTCGTTCGCCACCATGCCGCCGTCGACCCGGATCACGCTCGGCCGCATGCCGTCGTCGGCCATCGCATCGATCAGGTCGCAGGTCTGGAACGCGACCGATTGCAGCGTTGCAGTGACGATCTCGTCCCGCCCGCTGCCGCGAGTGAGCCCGAGGACCGCGCCGCGTGCGTCCGGGTCCCAGTAGGGAGCGCCGAGGCCGGCAAACGCCGGCACAACGTAGACGTCCTCGACAATGCCGGTCCGCTCGGCAATGGCCTCGGACTCGGGCGCCGATTCGATTATCCGGAGCTCGTCGCGCAGCCACTGCATCGCCGAGCCGGCCACGAACACACTGC
This sequence comes from Woeseiaceae bacterium, assembly GCA_028277265.1. Taxonomy (GTDB): domain Bacteria; phylum Pseudomonadota; class Gammaproteobacteria; order Steroidobacterales; family Woeseiaceae; genus UBA1847. The sequence continues at coordinate 2,959 of JANQGP010000468.1, forward strand.
CTTCCAGCGCGTAGGTCACCTCGCCGCCGATGCGCATGCCAACGGTTGTCAGGAGGTGATTGTGCGATCGGAGCGCCTTGCTGCCCGTATTGGCTACGACAAAACAACCGGTACCATACGTGCTCTTGGTCATGCCGGGCTGGAAGCCGGCCTGACCGATCAACGCGGACTGCTGATCGCCGGCGATGCCGCACACAGGCACTTGCCCACCGAGGCAGGCGGCAGTTGCTGTGCCGAAGTCGGCGGCGCAGTCGCGCACGTCGGGCAACAGCGACCGCGGAACTCCGAAAACGTCGAGCAGGTCATCGTCCCAGCTCTGGGTATGAATATCGAACAGCAGCGTTCGTGAGGCATTCGTCGCATCGGTGGCGTGAACCCGTCCGCCCGTCAGGCGCCACAGCAGGAAGGCGTCGATCGTTCCGAAAGCGAGCTTGCCCGCCTCCGCGCGCGCGCGCACGCCCTCGACGTGGTCCAGGATCCAGGCAATCTTGGTCCCGGAGAAGTACGGATCGAGTCGCAGGCCCGTCTTTGCGGCGACCGTGGCTTCGATTCCGTCGTTCTTCATCGCGTGGCAACGATCCGCCGTGCGCCGATCCTGCCAGACGATCGCATTGTGCACCGGCTCGCCCGTCTCACGGTCCCAGATGGCGGTCGTCTCTCGCTGGTTCGTAATGCCGATGGCCGAAATCTCTGCCGCCGCCACACCGGCCTTGTG